>NZ_JBXFWF010000001.1:0-203282 GCF_056854515.1 Stenotrophomonas sp. STEN063 | reverse complement strand
CCCCCCGCGGTCCCACCCCCCGCGCGGCGCGCTGTCGGCCCCCGCCCCGGCGCCCCCTCCCCCCCCCCCCCCCCCCCCCCCCCCCGCGGCGCCCCCCCCACTACAGATTCGCTCCCTCCCTTTGCCGAAGCCAAGGGGAGGGGTTGGGGAGGGGTCGGCTCTTTGCGGGCCGACGCAGCGCTGGTTTCGCGGCTTACGCCGCTCCTGCAGCGTCGGGGCGGCTCTCTTGTGGCGCCCCTGCCGAGCATGGCTCGGCACTACATGGCTTTCTGGCACAGGTTTTGCAGCTTCCCCGGCAACGTTCCGTGGGAGGTTCCACATGGCCAACCTGTTTTCCAACTATCTCGGCATCCATGCCCAGGCGATGCCGCTGCGCGAGCAGCGCATGAAGCTGATCGCCAGCAACCTCAGCAATGCCGACACGCCCGGCTACAAGGCCCGCGACCTCGATTTCGACGCCGCCCTGCGCAACGCCCAGGGTGCTACCAGCGGCAATGGCCTGCTCAACACCACGGCCGAGCAGCATTACGCCATAGGTGGCAACGCCGGCCTCAACCCGTTCCAGATCCTGCGCGAAGGCGCGCAGCCGAGCTTGGACGGCAACACCGTTGATCCGGATACCGAGCGCGCCGCCTACGGCCGTGCCGCTTTGGAGTACCGCGCCTCGTTGAGTTTCGTCGAGTCGAAGGTGAAGACCATGCTCACTGCAATCACTGGCCAGTAAGGAAGCACGCCATGAGCAATCTGCCCATCTTCGATATCGCCGGTTCCGCCTTGAAGGCGCAGTCGGTGCGCATGAGTACCATCGCCTCCAACCTGTCCAATGCCGATTCGATCGCCGGCTCACCCGAGGCGGTCTACAAGCCGCTGGAACCGATCTTCCAGGCCGTTACCAGTCGCTCCGATCCCAACCTGACCAGCGTGCAGGTCAAGGAGATCGCGCAGAGCGACGCTGCGCCGATCAAACGCTACGAACCCAACCATCCCTTGGCCGATGGCGAGGGCTACGTGTATTCGCCCGACGTCGATCCGGTCGCGCAGATGGTCAACCTCATCTCCACCTCGCGCAATTACCAGGCCGGTGTGGAAATGCTCAGCACTGCCAAGGAACTTGCCCTGGCCACGCTGACGATGGGCCGCTGAGCCCGCTCCCCAGGAATCTGCCGACATGAGCACCAGCGTCAACAACGATTTGTACAGTTCGCTTGGGCTTACTGCCCCGAACACGACGACCACGACCAGCAAGAACAAAAGCTCGCTGGACCAGGCCGACTTCCTGAAGCTGATGACCACCCAGCTGCAGCATCAGGACCCGACCAAGCCCATGGACAACAGCCAGATGGTGGCGCAGATGGCGCAGCTGTCCACGGTGCAGGGCATCACCGATCTGAACACCTCGGTAAAGGGCTTCCAGCAATCCATGGCCAGCGACCAGGTGCTGCGTGGCGCGGCTCTGGTCGGCCACGAAGTGATGGTGCCCTCGACCAAGGTCGCGCTGGAGGCCGAAGGTGGCGCCAGCGGCACCGTTGCCGCGCCATCGGCCGGTTCGGTGACTGTCGACATCACCGATGCCAACGGCGTGAAGGTCACCCAATTGACCGTACCGGCGAATGCCGCCGGCGAGGTGGCATTCCAGTGGGACGGCACCGACGCCGACGGCAAGCGGATGCCGGCTGGCAGCTACACCGTTACCGCCACCCATACCGACACCGCTGGTGCGCAGAGCAAGCTCAGCACCTACGTGCAGGCAGAAGTGGAAAGCGTGACCGTGGGTTCCGATGGCCTGTACCTGAACCTCAAGGGGCTGGGCACTGCCCCGCTCGACTACGTGCTCCGCGTCAGCTGAGCCCCCTCTTCGTTTTCCCAGGAGTATCGCCATGGGCTTCAACGTCTCATTGTCGGGCATCAACGCGGCCAACGCGGACCTGAATGTCACCGCCAACAACATCGCCAACGTCAACACCGTCGGCTTCAAGGAGTCGCGCGCCGAGTTCGCCGACCTGTTCAATGCCACCAGCTATGGCTTGTCGCGCAATGCCGTTGGTTCAGGCGCGCGCCTGACCAACGTCGCGCAGCAGTTCTCGCAGGGCAACATCGACCAGACCGGCCGCAGCCTGGATCTGGCGGTAGCCGGTGAAGGCTTCTTCACCATGAGCATGAACGGTACCCGCGTGTATTCGCGCGCCGGCAATTTCCAGACCGACAACAACGGCTACGTGATCAATCCGCAAGGCGCGCGCCTGCAGGTATTCGCGCCCAGCGCCGATGGCACGCGTTTCGACGGCGAGTTGACCGACCTGCAGCTGCTCACCACCGACAGCCCGCCCAAGCAGAGCACCCTGGTCAACATGGCCTTCACCCTGCCCGGCAACGCACCGCAGCCGACGATCGCCACCTTCGATCCGACCGATTCCAACAGCTACAACCATTCCACCGGTGGCGTCACCGTTTACGACTCGTTGGGCGTCAGCCACACCCAGACCTCGTACTTCGTGAAGACTGCCAATCCCAACGAGTGGCAGGTATACAACTACATCGACGGCCAGTCCGCCGGCGCACCGTCGTTGCTGCAGTTCTCCAACGCCGGTGCATTGACCAGCCCGACCGACGGCGACATCCCCTTGGCACCGTTCACCCCGGCCACCGGTGCCGGCGTGGTCAACCTGACCTTGAACGTGTCTGGCGCCACCCAGTACGGCGAGAAGTTCGCGATGCGCGATACCCGCCAGGATGGCTATGCCGCCGGCAAGCTCAATGAAATCAGCATTTCCGAGGAGGGCGTGGTCTACGCGCGCTACACCAACGGTGATGACAAGGCCTTGGGCCAGGTTGCACTGACCACCTTCAAGAACCCGCAGGGCCTGCAGAACCAGGGCAACAACCTGTGGGTAGAAACCTTCTCTTCAGGCACCCCGCGTACCGGTGCACCTGACACCTCGGACCTGGGCCAGATCCAGGCCGGCTCGCTGGAAGCCTCAACGGTGGATCTCACCGAACAGCTGGTCAACATGATCGTTGCCCAGCGCAACTTCCAGGCCAACGCGCAGATGGTGTCCACCCAGGACCAGATCACCCAGAGCATCATCAATATCCGTTGACTCTGGGTTTGGCGAGGCGGGATCGGGAATTGGCCGGCAATTCATCGATTCCTGACCCGACCCCGCCATTGTCTTTCCTTGAGATTGTTTCTTGATGGGAAGGCGTGTGGATTGAAGCGTTTCGCCGACCTCTGCACCAACCCTGCTTACGCTTTCCAACCCTGAATCCCAACTCTCGAATCCCCGCCCTATGGACAAAGCCCTCTACGTTGCCATGACCGGTGCCCGCGCCTCGCTGCAGGCGCAGGCCACGGTGTCGCACAACCTGGCCAACTCGGATACGCCGGGCTTCAAGGAAGCACTGGCCAATACCGAAGCGTTCCGCATCCAGGGACCGGGCTTTCCGTCGCGCGTGGATGCCGTACACGTCGATGCCGGTTTCAACCGCCGCGTTGGTGCGCAGCAGATCACCGGCAATTCGCTGGATCTTTCGCTGCAGCCGGGCAGTTGGCTGGCGGTGCAATCCAGCGATGGCAGTGAGGCCTATACCCGCAGTGGCGCCTTGTCGCTGACGCCGAACGGACAGTTGGTGACCGCCGAAGGCAATGCGGTTCTCGATGACAACGGCAATCCGATCGCGGTGCCACCGCGCCAGGCAATGGAGATCGGCCACGATGGCACCTTGTCGATCATTCCGTTGGGTGAAGGCCCACAAACGATGGCGATGATTGGCCGGCTGCGCGTGGTTGATGCACCCAATGAGCGGCTGGAACGACGCCTAGACGGGCTGATGCGCAACACCGATCCACAGCAGCCTTTTGCCCAGCGCCAGGGCAAGGCCTTGGACAGCGGAATGCTGGAATCCAGCAACGTGGATGCAGCGGGCGCGCTGGTGCAGATGATCCAGCTGCAGCGCCAGTTTGAAATGCAGGTCAAGGTCATCAAGCATGGTGACGAAAACGCGCGCAGCGCAAACAGCCTGCTTCGTCTGAACGGCTGATCGTAGAACCCACGCGCACGCACAGTGCGCGCCCTCCCCTGCTACGGGGAACGCAACAGGGCAACGGCGGTGTGTTGCCCGCCTGATGCGTCAAAGAAGCAACTCCCCATTCATCCCTTCGGCTTGCGCTGCTTGCGGATAAACGCATGCCTTCGACTGCGCGCTGTTGGCAAAGCAGCTACGGCGCGGATGAACACACAGCAGCCTTACTGAAAGCAGCGTCGACATTCCGGCGGCATTTTTGGCACGGCCCATGCATTGACACAGGCAAGGGCCAATCGGCCGGTATCAGTCACCAAGGAATCGCACCATGAATCAGGCATTGTGGGTCGCCAAGACCGGTCTGGATGCGCAACAGACACGCATGTCGGTTGTCTCCAACAACCTGGCCAACACCAATACCACCGGATTCAAGCGCGACCGCGCCAGCTTTGAAGACCTGTTGTACCAACAGGTACGTCAGCCCGGCGGTTCGTCCTCGGCACAGACGCAGCTGCCAACCGGCCTGCAGCTGGGTACCGGTGTACGTGTCGTCGCCACCTCCAAGCACTTCGAACAAGGTAGCCAGCAGCAGACCGGTCGCGCGCTTGACGTGATGGCCAATGGCCGCGGCTTCTTTGAAGTGATGATGCCCGACGGTACGTCGGCGTATACGCGCGACGGCAGCTTCCAGATCAACGCACAGGGCGAACTGGTGACCAACAGTGGTTACCCGGTGCAGCCCGGCATCCAGATTCCCGAGGGCGCGCAATCGCTGACCATCGGTACCGACGGCACCATCAGCGTGAAGATGGCTGGCGAAGCCGCATCAGTCGAAATCGGATCCTTGACGCTTACCGACTTCATCAACCCTGCTGGTCTGCAAGCCAAGGGCGAGAACCTTTACCTGGAAACCACCGCATCGGGCCCGGCGCAGAACGGCACGCCCGGCCTCAATGGCCTCGGTACCGTCGTGCAGGGTGCGCTGGAAGGCAGCAACGTCAACGTGGTCGAAGAGCTGGTGTCGATGATCGAAACACAGCGCGCCTACGAAATGAACGCCAAGGCCATCTCCACCACCGACTCGATGCTCGGCTACCTCAACAACAACGTCTGATTGGTCGCCAAGGGATACCGTCATGAGCAGCACCCCACTCCTGCGCCAACTTTCCATCGCCTTGTGCGCCGCCTTGATAGGTGGCTGCACGCTGGCGGGCGATGTGCGGCCCTATGCACCGATGGCACCGGTCCAGCCCATCGTCGTGCAGGCCGCAGCGCCAACGGCTGGCGCGATCTACGCCGCCGGCCCTGGCTTGAATCTGTATGGCGACAGGCGCGCGCGTGATGTTGGCGACCTGCTGACCATCACCCTGGTGGAGAACACCATGGCCACCACCACCGCCAGCACCGCGATCAGCAAGAAGTCCGATATCGACGTTGGTACCCCGACCCTGTTTGGCGCACCGGTGACACTGGGCGGCAAGGACATCCTCGGTGCCTCCGCATCGTCGGAGCGTGACTTCGCCGGCAAGGGCAACAGCGCGCAGAGCAACCGCCTGCAGGGCAGCGTCACTGTCACCGTGATCCAGCGCCTTCCCAACGGCAACCTGGTGGTGCAGGGCCAGAAGAACCTGCGGTTGAACCAGGGCGATGAGCTGGTGCAGATCCAGGGCGTGGTGCGTGCTGCAGACATCAACCCGGACAACACCATTTCCTCCAGCAAAGTTGCCGATGCACGCATCGCCTATGGCGGCCGCGGCGCGGTAGCACAGTCCAATGCGATGGGCTGGCTGGGCCGTTTCTTCAACTCGGCGTTTGCGCTGTTCTGAGCACTGTGATGAAGACTTTCTCTTTCAAGCGTTATCTCGCCCTCGCCGCGCTGGCACTGGCTGTCGCCCTGCCCGCTCACGCAGAGCGGATCAAGGACCTGGCCCAGGTCGGTGGCGTGCGCGGCAATGCACTGGTTGGTTACGGCCTTGTGGTTGGCCTGGATGGCAGCGGCGACCGCACCAGCCAGGCGCCGTTTACCGTACAGAGCTTGAAGAACCTGCTTGGCGAACTGGGCGTCAATGTTCCGGCTAACGTCAATCCGCAGCTGAAGAACGTTGCAGCGGTTGCCATCCATGCCGAGCTGCCGCCGTTTGCAAAGCCCGGCCAGACCATCGACATCACCGTGTCCTCTATCGGCAATGCGGTATCACTGCGCGGCGGCTCCTTGCTGATGGCCCCGTTGAAAGGCATCGACGGCCAGGTCTATGCGATCGCCCAGGGCAATCTGATCGTTGGCGGCTTTGGTGCACAAGGCAAGGATGGTTCTCGCGTCTCGGTGAACATTCCCAGCGCCGGTCGCATTCCCAATGGCGCCACGGTTGAACGTGCTCTGCCCGACGTCTTCGCTGGTGGTGGTGACATCACCTTGAACCTGCACCAGAACGACTTCACCACCGTCTCGCGGATGGTCAATGCACTCAATGCCACCTTCGGCGAAGGGTCGGCACGTGCGGTGGATGGCGGCACTGTTTCGGTGCAGACCCCGACGGACCCGGGCGCACGCATCGGCATGCTGGCGCGCATCGAGAACGTCGAGCTTTCGCCAGGCACCGCGCCGGCACGCATCGTCGTCAACTCGCGTACCGGCACGGTGGTGATCGGCTCGCAGGTACGGGTCAGCCCGGCAGCGATCTCACACGGTTCCTTGACGGTGACCGTCAGCGAATCGACCCAGGTCAGCCAGCCCAACGCCTTTGGCGGTGGCCAGACGGTCGCCACACCACAATCCACAATCACCGCCAGCAACGAAGGCAGCCGCATGTTCCGCTTTGACGGCGGCGCGACCCTGGACGAGATCGTTCGTGCGGTCAACGAAGTTGGCGCGGCACCGGGCGACCTGATCGCGATCCTGGAAGCACTCAAGCAGGCCGGCGCGCTGACCGCCGACCTTGAGGTGATCTGACATGCGTATCGCCGCGCCCTCGCTGGAACTCAATCCGGCCATCGCCAATGATCCGGCGAAGATCGACAAGGTTGCACGCCAGCTGGAAGGCCAGTTCGCGCAGATGCTGGTCAAGAGCATGCGCGATGCCAGCTTCGGCGATTCGCTGTTCCCGGGTGAAAACCAGATGTTCCGCGAAATGTACGACCAGCGCATTGCCGAAGCGATGACGCGCGGTCGTGGGCTCGGCTTGTCGGCCATGATCGCGCGTCAGCTCGGCGGTGCCGAAGGCGCAGCCAGCGTACCGGTCGATCCCAGCATCAAACCAGCCGCCGCGGCACGTGCCTATCAATTGGCCGCTCCCGCTGCCAACGGCCTACCGCTGGGGGCAGCGCCGGCAATCGACGAGGATCCGCTGTCTTCGCTGGACGTCAATGACCAGTCCACTTACATGGCGCCACAGGCGCAGGCATTGGATCTGATTGCCGGCCGCGACAGCAGCAGCTTCCATGCGTCCTTGAACAACACCAATCCCTACCAGGGAACTGCCCCGGCCGAACTGTCTGCCGATTGGGCGATGGGCAATGACCGCTGGAGCAAGGTGTCGGCGGCCGAACGTGGTGACGCCGTTGATACCACCACCGCCAGCGCAGCTGCCGACAAGCTCGGCAAGCACACCCCCGAAGGTTTCGTAGCCAGCATCTGGCCGCACGCCGAACGCGCCGCGCGTGAGCTCGGTGTCGATCCTCGCGCACTGGTTGCCCAGGCCGCGCTGGAAACCGGCTGGGGCAAGCGTCATATCAAGCGCGACAACGGTGACAGCAGCCACAATCTGTTCGGCATCAAGGCCACTGGCTGGAGCGGCGAACGCGCCACCACCGGCACCCATGAATACGTCAACGGCCAGCGCCGCAACGAGACTGCCAGCTTCCGTGCCTATGGTTCGATGGCGGAGAGCTTTGGCGACTACGTCCGCATGCTGAAGACCAGCCCCCGCTACCAGGCAGCCCTCAGCGCCGGCAGCGATGTGCGTAGCTTCGCCCAAGGGCTGCAGCGTGCCGGCTATGCCACCGACCCCTCGTACGCCGCCAAAATCGCCGCCATTGCCGCGGGCCCGACCATCCAGCGCGCCGTCGCCGCCATCGGTGATGCGGGTGCGCGCCTGGGCCAGACCTTTGCCAGTAACGCCGGTTTTGCCGGCATCACCCGTCGTTGAGATAGCCGTCCATGTCTAATGTTCTTTCCACCGGCACCAGCGCGCTGATCGCCTTCCAACGGGCGCTGGCCACTGTCAGCCACAACGTCGCCAACATAAAGACTGACGGCTACAGCCGGCAGAAGGTGGATTTCGCCACGCGCGATCCCAGCGACGTGGGCTATGGCGACGTTGGCAACGGCACCAAGATCACCGACATCCGCCGTGTCGCCGACCAGCTGGCGATCTCGCGCCTGCTCGACAGCAATGGCGAGCTGGCACGGCTGCAGCAGCTGTCCGGCATGGCCGACCGCGTGGATGCGCTGTTCTCCGATGCTGCCACCAATGTGAATGGCGTGTGGTCCAACTTCTTTGACGCCGTCAATGGACTGGCATCCAATGCCTCCGGTACCGCTGACCGGCGTGATGTGCTGGACAACGCCAGCACCCTGGTCAACCGCTTCAAACAGCTCAACGGCAACCTCGACAGCCTGAACAGCGAGGTCAACAACGGCCTGATCTCGGCCGCCACCGAGGTGAACCGGCTGGCCTCGGAGATCGCGCAGATCAATGGTGCGATCGGCAGCAATGCCGCTGCCGCCGCGCCGGACCTGCTGGACCGCCGTGACCAGCTGATCTCCAAACTTGTCGGCTATACCGGCGGCACCGCGGTGATCCAGGACGGCGGCGTGATGAACGTCTACTCCGCCGGTGGACATGCGCTGGTGGTTGGCACCACCGCCTCGCAGATCACCACCGCGACCGACCCTTACCAGCCCGAACGCCTGCGCCTTGCGATCAAGACCCAAGGCATGACCGTGACCCTGGACAGCAAGGCCCTGGGCGGCCAGATCGGCGGCCTGCTCGAGTTCCGCGAAACCGTGCTGACGCCTGCGCAGGCCGAACTCGGCAGGATTGCAGTCGGCATGGCGCAGTCGTTCAACCAGGCGCATGCCGAAGGCATGGATCTGTACGGCGATATGGGCGGCAACTTCTTCAATCTCGGTGCGCCGAAGATCGCCGGCCATAGCGGCAACACCGGCAGCGCGACGTTCACCGCCAGCTATGGCGACCTGGCCGCGCTGGATGGGCAGAACCTGCTGCTGAAGTTCGACGGCACGAACTGGCAGGCGACGCGTGCCGATACCGGCGTTGCGGTACCGATGACCGGCACCGGCACCGCTGCAGATCCGTTCGTGGTCAATGGCGTGCAGTTCGTTGTCGGCGGTACGCCGGCAACGGGGGACCGCTTCCTGCTGCAACCCACCGCCAACGCCACCAATGATCTGTCTGTGGCGATCACCGATCCCTCGCGCATCGCTGCCGCCAATCCGGTCAAGGGCACCGCCGTGCTGAGCAATACCGGCACCGGTGTGCTCGGCAAACTGGACGTACTGAACGCCGGTGACCCCGCCCTGCTCAACCCGGCAGCAATCACCTTCGTCGACGCCAACAACTACACCATCGATGGCGCTGGCCCCTACCCGTACACGCCGGGCCAGACCATCAGCGCCAATGGCTGGAGCGTCGTCCTCGATGGCAAGCCGGCCGCTGGCGACCGTTTCGACATCGGCAAGACCGCTGCAGGCTCCAGTGACAACGGCAACGCCTCGCGTCTTGCCAATGTTGAAGATGCCAAGGCATTCAATGGCGGCACCGTCACCTTGAACGGCGCGCTGGGCGGGTTGACCACGCAGATTGGTTCTGCCGCGCGTGCCGCCGATTACTCGCTGCAGGCGCAGCAGGTGATCAACGACAACGCCAAGGCATCGCGCGATTCGATCTCGGGTGTGAACCTTGATGAGGAAGCGGCGGACATGCTCCGGCTGCAGCAGGCCTACCAGGCAGCGTCGCAGCTGATCTCCACCGCCGACACCATGTTCCAGACGATCTTGAAGGCGGTGGGCTGATGAGTAACCGTATCTCCAGCAACATGATGTACGACCAGTCGGTCTCGCTGATGCTGTCCAAGCAGAGCAAGATGAATCATCTTGAGCAGCAGCTGGCAACCGGCAAGAAGATCGTCACTGCCAAGGATGATCCCGTCGCCTCCGGCACCGCGGTGAACCTGGATCGCGTGCTGGCCGAGATGGAACAGCTGGGCAAGAACGCCAATACCGCGCAGAACCGACTCGGCCTGCAGGAAAACGCGCTGGCGCAGGCCAATGAGCTGTTGGCAAGGGTTTCCGATCTGACCGTACAGGCCAACAACGCCGCGCTGTCCGTCGAGGACCGCAAGACGGTGTCGGCCGAGTTGCAGGCGATCAAGGACCAGATGCTGGCCTTGGCCAACACCACCGATGGCAACGGCCGCTACCTGTTTGGCGGCGCCGCCGACGGTGCCGCACCGTTTACCCTTGCCAATGGGACCGTCACCTACAACGGCGACCAGATCCAGCGCCAGGTCGAGATCGCGCCGGGCACCTTCGTCAAGGATGCTCTGCCAGGCAGCGAAGTCTTCCTGCGCATCCGTACCGGCGACGGCACGGTTGATGCGGCCGCTGTCGCCGGCAATACCGGCAAGGCAGTGCTCACCGATATCAGCCGCGACGGTTCCGGCAACTGGAACGGCGACAGCTACACCTTGCGCTTCACCGCGGCAGATACCTACGAAGTAGTGGATTCCAGCAACACCGTGGTTGGCACCGGCACCTACAAGACTGGCGAGGATATCGTTTTCCAGGGGCTGCGCGTGCGCATTGAAGGCACGCCAGCCGCGGGCGATGCATTCACCGCCGGCCAGGCCAGCACCCGTGATGTGTTCAGCACCATCGACCAGCTGGTGCAGACACTGCAGATGGATACCTCCACCGAAGCCGGCCGCACCGCGCAACAGAACGCACTGCAGGCAAGCATCCGCGATGTCGCCCGCGCATCGGGCAGCCTGATCGATGCACGCGCCGCCGGCGGCGCCCAACTCAAGTCGATCGATGATGCGGCATCGCTGCGCGAGGCCAGCAGCATCACGCTTGAAAGTTCCCTGTCGCAGTTACGCGACCTCAACTACGCCGAAGCCATCGGGCAATACCAGCTCGAAGGTGCGGCTTTGCAAGCGGCACAGACCATCTTCACCCAGATGCAGTCGATGTCGTTGTTCAACATGATCCGCTGATTCCGCAATCCGCACCGCTTCCGCCTCCTCACACGCAGTACGTCACCGAACACAACGGAGAAGTCCCATGGCACAAGTCATCAATACCAACATCATGTCGCTGAACGCTCAGCGCAACTTGAACACCAGCGGCAGCAGCCTGGCGACGTCCATCCAGCGTCTGTCCTCGGGCCTGCGTATCAACAGCGCCAAGGACGATGCCGCCGGTCTGGCCATCTCCGAGCGTTTCAGCACCCAGATCCGCGGCCTCGATGTCGCCGTGCGCAATGCCAACGACGGCATCTCGCTGGCCCAGACCGCCGAAGGCGCAATGGTCGAGATCGGCAACAACCTGCAGCGCATCCGTGAGCTGGCGGTGCAGTCGTCCAATGCAACCAACTCGCCCAGCGACCGTGAAGCACTGAACGCCGAAGTCGACCAGCTGCTGTCGGAAATCGACCGCGTTGCCAACCAGACCGGCTTCAACGGCACCAAGCTGCTGGACGGCAGCTTCACCGGTGCCCTGTTCCAGGTCGGTGCCAACTCGGGCCAGACCATCGGCATCAATGCCATCGTCGACGCCAACATCGACACGCTCGGCAAGTCCGGCTTCGCCGACAACGTGACTGGCGCCGGCATCGGCGGCACCGCAGCGACTGCCTCCGGTTCGATCAGCGGCATCACCGTCAGCGTCACCCCGGCCGGCGCGGCGTCTGCTTCGCAGATCAAGCTTGACGACATCAAGATTGAAGTCGGTGACGATGCAGCGGCCGTGCAGAAGAAGGTTGCACAGGCCTTCAACAACAAGCTGGACCAGACCGGCATGTACGCAACCATCGAAGGCGGCCAGCTGAAGCTGACCTCGGTCAAGGCCGGCCAGGACTTTGGCGGCATCACCAACGGCACCTTGACTGGCGGCACCGGCATCACCGTCTCGCTGGCGGCCGATCTGGGCGCAACCACCGCAGCAGCCGGCGTCGCTGCCAATGGTGGCGGCACCCGCCACATGGAAGACCTGGACATTTCCGATTTCGCTGGTTCGCAGCGCGCAATTGAAATTGTCGACAAGGCACTGACCGCGGTGAGCAGCTCGCGTGCGGAAATGGGTGCGATCCAGAACCGCTTCACCTCGACCATCGCCAACCTGGCCACCACCTCGGAGAATCTCTCCGCTTCCCGTAGCCGTATCCGCGATGCGGACTACGCCAAGGAAACCGCCGAGATGACCCGCACCCAGATCCTGCAGCAGGCCGGTACGGCCATGCTGGCCCAGGCCAACCAAGTGCCGCAGAACGTGCTGAGCCTGCTGAAGTAAGCACGCTCCACATGTTCAAACAAAAACCCCGGCTTGCCGGGGTTTTCTGTTCTTGATGTTTGTGGGAGCGGCGTGAGCCGCGAAACTGGCACATTGTCGGATCGCAGAACCCACAGGGCCGTATGCACTACCGGCTTCGCGGTTTACACCGCTCCCATAAACATATCCAAGGCGCCCCCGCCCGTTGGACGGCGATTTTTGTCAATCAGATCTTACGGAAGCCCTAAAGCGTGGGAGGGTGCTGCCGTTATTGATATCAGCAGCGGTACTGCGGCCCCTACGGCACCTCCCACTGCACCCAGTACCGGTCAGGTTGAGCTGCCGGATCAAACGACAAAAAGGAATCCGAAATCATGGCACAAGTCATCAACACCAACATCATGTCGCTCAACGCTCAGCGCAACCTGAACACGAGCGGCACCAGCCTGGCCACCTCGATCCAGCGCCTGTCCTCGGGCCTGCGCATCAACAGCGCCAAGGACGACGCCGCTGGCCTGGCCATCTCCGAGCGTTTCACCACCCAGATCCGCGGTCTGGACGTTGCTACCCGCAACGCCAACGACGGCATCTCGCTGGCCCAGACCGCTGAAGGCGCAATGGTCGAAATCGGCAACAACCTGCAGCGTATCCGCGAGCTGGCTGTGCAGTCGTCCAACGCCACCAACTCCTCGACCGACCGCGAAGCGCTGAACTCGGAAGTCAACCAGCTGTTGAAGGAAATCGACCGCGTCTCCAACCAGACCAACTTCAACGGCACCAAGTTGCTGGACGGCACCTTCTCCGGCGCCCTGTTCCAGGTTGGTGCTGACGCTGGCCAGACCATCGGCATCAACAGCATCGTCGATTCCAACATCGATGCGCTGGGCCGCGCCGGCTTCGCTGCTACCCAGACCTCGACCGCTGCGCTGGCATCGGGTGCAGCCACCTCGGCTGGCTCCATCGGCGGCATGAAGGTGAACAACATCGACATCGAAGCCGTCAAGGTTGCCGTCGGCGACACCGGTACCGACGTCAGCAAGAAGATGGCAGCAGCCATCAACGAGAAGATGGACCAGACCGGTGTTTACGCAGCAGTCGACAAGGACGGCAAGCTGACCATGACTTCGGTCAAGGCTGGCAAGGACTTCACCTTCACCGACGCCACCAAGACCGACGCCGCTGGCCTGACCTACTCAGGCGCTGGCATCGTCGCCGGCACCGTGGCCGCCAACGCTGCCAATGGCACCAAGTTCCTGAAGGATCTGGACATCTCCAGCGTCGCCGGTTCGCAGCAGGCACTGGAAATCGTCGACAAGGCACTGACCGCCGTCAACAGCTCGCGTGCCGACATGGGTGCGATCCAGAACCGCTTCAGCTCCACCATCTCCAACCTGTCGACCACCTCGGAAAACCTGTCCGCCTCGCGTAGCCGCATCCGTGACGCTGACTACGCCAAGGAAACCGCAGAGCTGACCCGCAACCAGATCCTGCAGCAGGCCGGTACCGCCATGCTCTCCCAGGCCAACAGCTCCACCCAGAGCGTGCTCAGCCTGCTGGGCTAAGCACAAGGCGGCGCCCTTACACCGGCGCCGATCCAGATGTAGCCAAAACCCCTGCCAGTCGGCAGGGGTTTTGTGCATGGGAAGGCCTTGGTCCGCCGCAACGTCGTAACGGCACGCGGCTTGCATGGAGTGCACGCAAACGCCGCCGCCTGCCTAAAGTTGCTGGGCATGTGTGCCGATACAAGGGATACCTGCAAGGGCGTCCTTCAGCCTAGACCAAGGAAATAGCATGGCCACCTCCTCCCTCGCTGCTGTCGGCTCCGGCCTCGACATCCCGACCATCGTTGCCAAACTGGTCGCTGCCGAGCGCAAGCCTGCGGACAACCGCATCAATTCGCAGGGAACGGCGGCCACCGCCAAGCTGTCGGCACTGGGCAACATCAAGAGCTCGCTGACTGGCCTGCAGGCCTCGCTGGAGGCCATGGTCAAGAGCGCGGACACCCGTTCCTACAAGGCTACCGTTCCGGAGAACTCCGGCTTCAGCGCCAGCATCATCACCGATGCCGGTACCGGCAAGACACTGGCGACAGCAGGCACGTACAACGTTGAAGTGCTGAGCCTGGCGACAACCCAGAAACTGAGCTCCGGCGCCTTCGCCGCTGATGCAAAGGTAGGTGACGGAAAACTGTCTTTCGCATGGGGCGACAACAAGACGCTTGACGTCGATATCGCCGAAGGGTCAACGCTGACCGAGATTGCCGCCGCCATCAACAAGGCCGCCAACGGCAAGGGCGTCAACGCCACCATCATCACCGCCAGCGATGGCCAGCATCTGGTGATGAATGCCGTCGACGCCGGCACCGAGGGAGCGCTGAAGGTCACCGCCAGCGGTGGCAATGGTGGTTTGTCGGCGCTGACCTGGGACGGAGCTGCCGGCGGCATGGCCCAAACCACCGCCGCCGCCAATGCCAAGGTGAGCGTGGATGGCTTCGAACGCGAATCCAGCAGCAACTCGATCACCGACATCATTCCCGGCGTCACCCTCAACCTGAGCAAGGCCGAGGTTGGCACCACCCGCACATTGACGGTGGCACAGGACAATTCGCCGCTGAAGATCAACCTGCAGGCCTTCATCAGCGCCTACAACGCGACGACCAGCCTGCTGAAAAGCTCGACCAGCTACGACGCCACCAATGACAAGGCATCCACCTTGACCGGCGACTCGATGATCCGCGGCCTGCAGCAGCAGATGCGCAGTCAGTTGAGCGCGAACGTCGTCGACCTGAAAGCGCTCGGCGTTGCCATCAACAAGGACGGCACCCTCAGCTTCAGCGCTACCACCTTCGACAAGACCGTTGCGGAGAACCCCGGCGCAGCCGAGGCACTGTTTGGCAGCAAGGGCGCGCTTTCCACCGGCATGACCAGCATGCTCAAGAGCAACCTGGACAGCACCGGCACGTTGACCCAGCGCACCGACTCCCTGAACAAGCAGATCAAGAAGCTGGAAAAGGACCTGGACGCACTGGATGCGCGCATGGAGAAGGTGTCCGAGCGCTACACCAAGCAGTTCACCGCGATGGACACGCTGGTCGCGGGCATGCAAAGCACCAGCAACTACCTGAGCCAGCAGCTGGCTTCCAAGTCCTGATAAACGCCATATCGCAGCGACCAGCGACCTATACCCACCACCTGCCGCATTGACGAACACTTCGCGAAGCGGCTGATAACAAGGAGTTCCATCCACATGTACGGTGCCAACCGCCACTATGCCGAGCAATACCGCAAGGTCGGCGTTTCCAGCCGTGTCGTCGATGCGGACCCTCATCGCCTTGTTGCCTTGCTGCTTGAAGGTGCGGGCGAGCGCATCCGCCGCGCCGAAGCCTGCCTGGCCAGTGGCGACCAAGCCCTGAAGGGCAAGGCCATCGGTGAAGCCTGTGCCATCATTGGCCATCTCAACGGTTCGCTGGACCATGAGGCTGGCGGCGACGTCGCGGCCAATCTGTCCTCGCTGTACGAGTACGTATTGCACCGCCTGACCGAGGGCAACCTCAACAATGACGTCAACGCCTTGCAGGAGTCCTTGTCGCTGATGACCGAAATCGAATCCGCCTGGAATGCCATTCCCTCCGAGCAGCGCACCCTGCCCATTGCCAGTGAGGCGCGCTGATGGCCGATACCGCCAGCCAGGTGCTTGATGCCCTGCATGCAGACCTGGACGCCCTGAAGAACGCCATCGACGCGGAAGACCACGACGGCGCCGAACAGATCGTCGCCGCTCACGACGCGCGCCTGCGGGGCTACATCGAGGCCAACGGCGCAACGGGTAGCGCAGATGCATTGCAGGCATTGCTGGAACAGCAGCACGGCCTTGCCACCCGGATGCGCGAACTGCGTGACGAGGCGGCCATGCAACTGCGCGCCGAACGCCAGACCAGCCGCGCCGTCAACGCCTACCAGCAAGCCGGAACCCTGGGATGAACAGCACCGGCATCGACCATCCCGCTGAAACCGAGCTGTTCAACGACACGCTCAGTTGCGCGCTGTCGTTGCCGGCGGTATTTGAAGCAAACACCAAGCTGCGCCGCCCAGGTAGCGCGGAAATGCTCCTGCGCAGCATCGCGCTGGTCGAAGATGCCCGAAATGCGGACGACGGCAGCGATGATCGCAACGACAACAGCCTGCAGTTGCAGCGGCTGGAGGCACGGCTCGACCTGACCCTGGTCTTGTTGGGCCGCCTGCTGCAGCGCGAGTCTCCCGCTGCGAGCCCGGTCGCCCTGCGCTGGTCGCGGCACGGCCTGCGGCTGCAACGCGATCAGCTTGAAGGAATTGCCCCGGGAACACCCGGCACTGTCAGCCTGCAACCCGCCGAATGGCTACCGGATGCCATCGAACTGCCGGTGGTCGTACTTGCCGAGGCAGATACCGAACAAGGTCCGCAGCTCTGGGTACACCTTGAAACCCAGAATGATGCACTGATGGCGGCGCTGGAGCGGCATTTGTTCCGCCTGCACCGCAAACAGATTGCCGACAGTCGCCGCAACCGGTGAGCACCCTACCAATAGTCACGCTGGCGCCTGCGCCCCTGCTCCGCTAAGGTGCAGCATTCCGATATGACCCGGTCCACTGTGCGCGTTCTTATTGTCGACGACCATACCCTGGTTCGCGCCGGGCTTACCCGGCTGCTGCAGACATTCGACGGCATCCAGGTGGTGGCCGAAGCCAGCAATGCAGACCAGGCCTTGGAGATGGCCTTGTTCCATGTGCCGGACCTGATCCTGCTGGATCTTTCCCTGCCGGGCCGTTCCGGGCTCGAGGCGCTGAGCGATATCCGCCAGCGGCTGCCACATGCCCGTGCGGTGATGATGTCCATGCACGATGACGTCGCGCATGTCCGCGATGCACTCGATCGCGGCGCAGTGGGCTTCCTGGTAAAGGACGCAGCGCCCGCAGAACTGGAACTGGCACTGCGTGCAGCACACGCGGGCCAGGTTTTCCTCAGCCCGCATATCTCGGCGAAGATGCTTGCGCCACTGATGGGCAAGGAGCGTGCGACTGGCATTGGAGCCCTGTCCCCAAGACAGAAGCAGATCCTGAGGCGCCTGGGCAGCGGCCAGACCACCAAGGAGATCGCCGCCGATCTGGGCATCAGCATCAAAACGGTGGAAACCCACCGGGCGAGGATGATGGAGTCGCTCGGTTGCCGGCGCGCCAATGACCTGCTCCTGCTGGCCTTGCGTCATGAAAATGACCTCGTCTGACACCGCTCCCTCGGTAAAAGACGTTCCGCGTCACGAAATCGGAAATCCGGCACCCAAACGGAGCGGCACATTAAAATCAATAGCTTGCGATGAATTCCCGTATTTATTGCGCCAATAAATCGACGCAATGTAGGGGTTTCACCTACACGCTGTAAGGGTGCTTTTGACAGGTATCAGGTCAACACCTATTACCGCCCTGACATGAACCACGCAAGATGCGTTCCACAACGCAGCCATCCACTGGCCGCAACGGGGAAACGCATGAAAGCCGCACTGTCCGCCCAGCTGGGCCAGCAACTTCACCTCACGCCTGCCTTGCTGCAGTCGATCCGCTTGCTGCAGCTCAACGGCATGCAGCTGGAGCTGGAAGTCCGCCAGGCGCTGGAAAGCAACCCGCTGCTGGAGTTGCAGGAGCAGGCCGAGGACGCGCCGGCAACGACGGATGCCGAGGTTGCGCAGACTGAAACCGCAGCGTTCGATGAGTTGCCCGAAAGCAATCTGTGGGACGTCCCCGGCGCCAGCTGGAACGCCGACGACGAGGACCGCATGGCACGCGTAGCGGCCGGTGAGTCCACCGACCCGCAGCTGCGCATCCTCAACGCACTTGCCTATGAACTGGACGACGCCGATCTGGCCGTGGTCAGCTTCTGGCTGGAGCACTGCGATGAAGCCGGCTACCTGCAGGCCCCGCTTGCGCAGCTGACCCAGCTGGCCAGCGCCCGCCTGGACCGTACCAGCACCGATGTCGAAGCCCTGCGCCAGCGCCTGCTGCACGGCGAGCCGGCCGGCATGGCCGCCGTCGACCTGCGCGAATGCCTGCTGGCCCAACTTACCGCCCTGCCCGGCCTGGTGCCGGCGCGCAACCTCGCACGGCGCCTGCTGGACGCCGACATGCAACTGCTGGCGAACCATGACTATCCGGCCCTGGCGCGCGCCCTGGATGCCGAGCTCGAGGACGTGCAGGAAGCTTTCCGCCTGGTCCTGTCGCTGCAGCCCCGCCCGGGCGAGACCCTGCTGCCACAGCAGGAACTGAGTGTGATCCCCGACGTGGTGGCCTGGCATGCCGACGGCCAATGGCGGGTTGCGCTGAATCCGGCAACCACGCCGCGCCTGGCCATCAACAGCAGTTACGAGCGGGTTGTCGCCGACAGCAGCGGTGAATCCGCGCAGCCCCTGCGCGAAATGCTGCAGGAGGCGCGCTGGCTGACCCGCGGCCTGTCGATGCGCTACGACACCCTGCTACGCACAGCACGAGTGATCATCGAACGCCAGGCGGCCTTCCTGGTCAACGGCGACGAATCGATGGCGCCACTGACCCTGAAGGAAGTGGCCGACCTGATCGGCATGCACGAGTCCACTGTCTCGCGGATCACCTCCGGCAAGTACCTGCAGACCCCGCGTGGCACCTTTGAACTGAAGCACTTCTTCGCCGTGCGCCTGGAAGGCGCCAGTGTCTCCGGGCAGGCCGTCAAGGCCATGGTCAAGCGCCTGATCGATGCCGAACCGGCCGCCCGTCCGCTGGCCGACGAGGCCATTGCAGGCCTGCTGGCGCGCCAAGGAGTGAACATTGCACGCCGGACCGTCGCAAAATACCGCGAACAGCTTGATATCGCCCCGGCCCGCGAGCGTCGCCGCCAGAGCAGCAAGCCCCAGCTGGCCCGTGTGGGCTGAGACCAAGGATTCCCATGAACAAGCTCACCGTAGTGCTGGTCGACGACCATGAAGGCTTCATCAACGCCGCCATGCGTCATTTCCGCAAGATCGACTGGCTGGAAGTGGTCGGCAGCGCCGCCAACGGACTCGAGGCGATCGAGCGCTCCGAAGCGCTGCGCCCGCAGGTCGTGCTGATGGACCTGGCCATGCCGGAAATGGGCGGGTTGCAGGCCACGCGCCTGATCAAGACCCAGGACCAGCCACCGTACATCGTGATCGCCAGTCATTTCGATGACGCCGAACACCGCGAACACGCACTGCGCGCCGGTGCCGATAATTTCGTCAGCAAGCTGTCCTACATCCAGGAAGTAATGCCGATCCTGGAAGGGCTCAAGGTACAAGAAGATGAGTGAATCACGCATTCTGGTGATCGACGCCGACGGCATGCGTGCCGAGCGCACCTTGGCCCTGCTCGAGTTCATGGATTTCAATCCGCGCTGGGTCAGCGACGCGCAGGATATCGACGTCAGCCGTCACCGCAGCAACGACTGGATGGCCGTGGTGGTGGGCGCGCTTGAAGACGCCGATCGTGCCGCCGGCTTCTTCACCTGGCTGGCCGGCAACTCGTTGCCGCCGCCGATCCTGTTGGCTGAAGGCGACCCGTTGGCATTCTCGCGCCACTATGGCCTGCACGAAGCTAACGTCTGGCCGCTGGAGCAGCCGATGCGCCACGCGCAGATGGAAACGCTGCTGCGCCGCGCCAGCCTGAAACGACTGGACGCCGAACACCAGGCCGACAGCGCTGGTGACAGCGGTCCGACCGGGCACAGCCCGGCGGTCACCGAGCTGCGCCAGCTGATCGAGCAGGTTTCCAATTTCGATACCACCGTGTTGGTGCTGGGCGAGTCCGGTACCGGCAAGGAAGTGGTTTCGCGCGCCATCCATCAGCGCTCGCCACGCCGCGATGGCCCGTTCATCGCCATCAACTGCGGCGCGATTCCGCCGGATCTGCTGGAAAGCGAGTTGTTTGGCCACGAGAAAGGCGCCTTCACCGGTGCGTTGAGTGCACGCAAGGGCCGCTTTGAAATGGCCGAGGGCGGCACCCTGCTGCTGGACGAAATTGGCGACATGAGCCTGCCGATGCAAGTTAAGTTGCTGCGTGTGCTGCAGGAGCGCAGCTTCGAGCGCGTCGGCGGCAACCAGACCATCCGCTGCAATGTGCGGGTGATCGCCGCCACCCACCGTGACCTGGAATCACGTATCGCCGATGGCAAGTTCCGCGAGGACCTGTTCTATCGCCTCAACGTGTTCCCGATCGAAGTACCAGCGTTGCGGGAGCGCGCCAGCGATCTTCCGGTGTTGGTCGAAACCATCGCCACCCAGCTTGCACGTACCGGCCGCGGTGAAGTCCGCTTCGCGCCAGAAGCGCTGCAGGCACTTGCCAGCTACGCCTGGCCCGGCAATGTGCGCGAGCTGACCAACCTGGTCGAACGCCTTGCCGTGCTGCATCCTGGCGGCACCGTGCGCGTGCAGGACCTGCCCAGCCGTTACCGCGGTGACCAGGCAAGCGTTGCCGCCGCGGGCAGCAACGACGAACGCCCCATGTTGCTGGGCAAGCAGGTCCCAGCACCGGCACAACCCAGCAGCCAGCCCACTGGCCTGATCAACAAGATCAGCGCCCCGGACAATGGCAACCAGTTGCCACGCGAAGGCATGGACCTGCGCGACCATATGGCCGGCATCGAGCTGACCCTGATCAACGAAGCACTGGAGCGTACCCAGGGCGTGGTCGCCCACGCTGCGCAGCTGCTCGGCCTGCGCCGCACCACGCTGGTTGAAAAACTGCGCAAGTACGGCATCGAGCGCGATCCTGTTACGGAATAAACGCAGTGGATAGCAACGAAGCAACAGCAACACCGCTCACCGAGCGCAGCGAGCTGCGCGACGAGCGTGGCAACAGAGTGATAGCCCCTGTTGCCCTGAGCAACCTCAGTACCTTGTTCAAAGGCAGCAACTGCACGTTGGAGATCCACCCGCAAGCGCGATTGGGGCCATTGGCCATCGAGTTCCACGGCTCCAACGCACAGTGCCGGATAGGCCCCGCCGGTCCGGCGGGCAGCTTCTCAGCGACCATCCGTCTGGGTGAGGACTGCGTGGTCGAGATAGGTGCCGGCGTAACCACGACCGCAAGAGCCTTCATCGCCACCAGCGAAGGAGCGCGGCTGATAGTAGGCGATGACTGCATGTTCGCCTCGGACGTGCAGTTGCGCGGTGACGACGCACATCCCATCTTCGACATTCATACCGGCATTCGCATCAATCCGGCCGAAGACATCGTGATCGGCGCCCATGTCTGGCTTGCCTATGCTGTGCGCTGCCTCGGCGGTGCGCGCATTGGCGATGGCAGCGTGATTGGCATGGACAGTGTTGTAACCGGCACGATACCTAACAACTGCGTGGCCGTTGGCACCCCAGCTCGCGTGATCCGCCGCGACGTCGCCTGGGAGCGCCCGCATCTGTCGATAGCGCAGCCGCCATACAAGCCCAACGGTGACTGTATCGCCCGCTCGAATTACTGGAATCCAACCCGCGAGTAAATCGCCCGTGATCCGTGGCATGGAACTTGCCTGAGTCAGTTGGACCATGGCTGCACGAACTTCCCACTCATGACGATCGTTCTTACCTACGGGACCTTTGACCTTTTGCATGTCGGTCACGTCAACCTGCTGCGCCGTGCCCGAGCGCTGGGCGACCGCCTGATCGTGGGCCTGTCCTCGGATCGGTTCAACGCGATAAAAGGAAAAATGTCCACCCAGTGTTACGCAGACCGCGAAGCTGTTGTGCGCGCGATCCGCTACGTGGACGACGTCTTCCCTGAAGACAACTGGGAACAGAAAGCCGAGGACATCCGCCACCACGGTGCCGACATCCTGGTGATGGGCTCGGACTGGGCGGGGCAGTTCGATTCCCTCAGCTCCCAATGCCAGGTGCGTTACCTACCCCGGACAGAAGACATTTCCAGCTCCTCGATCAAGGCGCGCATCCGCTTGGATGGAATCGAACTGACACCCGCCGGCACCGCTTCGCTGTCCGTTGCTTTCCCTGGCAGGGGTCGCTGATGCTGCCCGTCTTCCAGATCCACACCCCTGGCGAAGAAAATGCCCACGGTGCCCCGTGGCTGCAGTTGCAGCCTGCACCTCGTGGCATCAGCGGCCTGCGTCTGCGTAGCCGTGACGGCAAGCGCGTCCTGGCCCTGACACTCCATGTGGATGGAGACGCCGTACGCGCCCAGCTGCCTGCCCCGGCGCTGCTGGAAGACACTCCGCAACGCTGGGATGTACAGATCGAGCTGGACAGCACTGGCATGTTCGAGCAACTGGTAGGAACAACCGCCGATGGCAGCGACCGCCACTTCTTTCGCGAAACCGTGCATGGTCACGGATTGTCTGCGTACCTGAGCGACAGCGCCAGCTCACTGGCGCTGTTCACTGCGCCACTGGAGCAGCACGCGATGACGGTGGAGTCCGAGAATCTGCGCGCGGCGTTCCCGTCGTTGCTTGATGAGCTGCCGCTGCAGGAAGATCTCGTAATATTCGAGAGCTTCTTCGGCAAAGCCTACGGAGGCAACCCGCGCTACGTGTACGCCGCGTTGCGCAGGAAGCGCCCCGACCTGCACTGCGTATGGGCCTACAGCGGTGACGAGCAGATTCCGGGCAACCCACAACAGGTGATCCGCGGCTCCTGCGAGTACCTTCGCCTGTTGGCGCGGGCGAAGTACCGAGTCAACAACATCCTGTTCGCTGCACACGGCCGCAAGGCAGAGACGCGTTACCTGCAAACCTGGCATGGCACACCGCTCAAACGGCTTGGTTATGACATCACCGTGACCGGCCCGGAAGTAGACGCGCGAGACAATCTATACCGTGAGTCTCGTGCATGGACGCTGCTGCTGAGTGAGAACGGCTATTCCAGCGAGGTGCTGCCGCGCGCATTCCGTTATGAAGGCCCGGTGCTCGAAGCCGGTTACCCATTGACTGACCCACTGGCAAACCAAAGCGCGGCGCGCGAGGCTACCCTTGCCCGCCTGGCGCTTCCGTCAGGTCATCGTTTCGTGCTGTATGCCCCCACCTGGCGCGACAGCCATCAAGTCGGCCACTGGCGGTTCGACTTCGACCTGCAGCTGGACCTGGTGAAGATCGCCGCGGCGCTGGCCCCGGATCAGATCCTTTTGTTGCGGGGCCACCACCTGATCAGCGCCGGTTTGCAGGATCTGGAGCTTCCCTCAAACGTCCGCGATGTCTCGCATGTCGATGATGCCAGTGAGCTGTGCGCGATTGCCGATATCCTCATCACCGACTACTCCTCGATCTTCTTTGACTACGCCACCACCGGCCGACCGATCCTGTTCTATTGTTACGACCTAGAGCACTACGCCAAGCAAGTGCGCGGTTTCTACCTGAACGTTGAGCAGGAGTTGCCCGGCCCGGTCGCGCGTACCACCGATGAACTGATAGCCCTTCTCGGCGACCTGCCTGCGGTGCAGGCAGCCCATGCTGATCAATACGCGACCTTCAGAGAGCGCTTCTGCCCATTCAACGACGGCAAAGCAGCCGAACGGGTTGTCGATGCATTTTTCGGCCCGTTTCCCGCCCAGAATCAATTCATGACCGATCTGGTTGCAGTGGCTGCTGGCGGCGTCGGCGAAGACGACGCGCGCCTGCGCAGCCTCTTGAAGCGCTACCTGCCCAGCTCCGACGAAATCTCCAACTTGCTGTATGAGCGTCTCAGCCGTGCCGAACAGCAGCGGTTCCTGGTGTGGTTCCTGAAGCGCTGGGCGGGCATCGACCGCATCCCTCCTGAGGACCTTGCGCACTACCTTGCAGAGGTTGCCCGCATTCGCGGTGAGCAGCGGGTACCGATCATGGTCGGTGGTGGCCAGTACGTGCTTCAGGATCTTCGCTCGCAAGGCCATGACTTCCGGCTGGCAAGCTATGCGTGGGCACTGAGTATCGATGACATCCTGTTCGACCAGTACCAGAGCGATGGATTCCGCGTTCGCCCTGGCGAGGTGATCATCGATGCTGGTGGATTCATCGGCGACACTACTGTCCTGTTCTGCACAAAGACCGGTAACGATTGCGAGGTGCATGCTTTCGAGCTTCTGGACGAGAACATCGCATTGTTCGAGTACAACCTGCAGCTCAACGGCGTAGCTGACCGTGTCGTTCTCAACAAGCTGGCACTGTCGGACCACAGTAATGGTTCACTCCTGATCAAACCGGCCGAGCTGCAGGGTGCAACGTCAGTCAGTGCCGGGGATGGCCCGGGCGAGCGCATTGCCACCATCACCCTCGACGACTATGTCGCACAGCACGGGCTGCAGCGCGTCGACCTGATCAAGATGGACATCGAGGGATCGGAGATTCCAGCATTGCAGGGCGCCCTGCAGACCATTCGCCGTTTCCGACCAAAACTGGCGCTATGCCTTTATCACAAGTGGGACGATGTGCTTACCATTCCCCGCTTCATCTCCGAGCTAGGCATTCCCTACCGTTTCAACTTCAAATGGGTGCAACTGCCACAGGGCTGGGAAGCGGTGCTGCTGGCACAGCCCTGCGAGGACGCACAGCCATGACGGTGAACGTGCTCGTGTTCCCCTGCGGTTCGGAGATAGGACTGGAAATACACGCCGCCCTGTGCCGTGCCAAGGATATCCGCCTGCATGGTGCGTCTTCCGTATCGGACCACGGTGAGTTCGTCTACGCGCGGTACCAGCAGATCTCGGCGCAGGCAGGCTCTGCCGAGCTTGTCCCTCAGCTCAATGCACTGATCGATGCATGGAGCATCGATCTGGTGGTGCCGGCGCATGACAGCGTGATCCCTGTCTTTGCCGACAACGGAGACCGGTTGCATGCCCCGGCAATGGTGCCTGATCAGCATCTTGCCGCCATCTGCCGAAACAAGAACCTGACCTATGAACGACTGCAGCGATTGGGCATCGTGCCACGCAGCGTCGAACTGGGCACCACCGGATACCCGATCTTCGCCAAGCCCGCGATCGGTCAGGGCAGCCAGGGCGCTGAGCGCGTTGATGACGCTGCGCGGCACCAGCAATTGGCCAACAGCGGCATCGAATATGTTTTCAGTGAGTACCTGCCAGGCACCGAGTACACCGTGGACTGCATTTCCAGCGCCAGCGGTGTCCTGCTGCACGCCGCACCGCGCGTGCGTGGGCGTGTCAAGTCCGGAATCAGCGTGCGTACGGAACCCGTAGAAACGGCTCCCGAGCTCGAGGCGATGGCGCAGGCCATAGCTACCGAGCTGGGCCTGAAGGGTGCATGGTTCTTCCAGGCACGCCGCGACCGAGACGGCGTCCCCAAGCTGCTGGAGGTAGCACCGCGCATCGCCGGCTCCATGGCACTAAACCGTATGCGCGGCATCAACTACCCGTTGCTCGGCATCTACGCGTACATGGGCCATACCTTCAATGTCATGCCCCAGCAGTACCCTCTGGTCATGGACCGGGCACTGGGTAACCGTTGGCGCGCGGAACTGGCCTACAAACGCGTCTATCTGGATCTGGATGACACGCTGCTGGTGCGTGGCAGCCCGGAGCCACAGCTGATGGCTTTGCTGTACCAATGGAGTGCGCGAAACGTGCCAGTCGTACTGGTCACCCGCCATGCCTGCGCACCTGAGCAGACACTCGCACAGCACCGCATCTGTGTGGATCTGTTCGAGCGGATCGTTCACCTGCGCGATGGCTCGCCCAAGAGTGCATCCATTACGCCCGGAGAGGCGGCAATCTTCATAGACGATGCCTTCAGTGAGCGCGCCGAGGTGGCTGCCGCTCGTGCCATCCCGGTATTCGACGTCGACGCACTGGAGCAGTTGATGGAGGTTCGCGCATGACCCCGGATCATAATGTCAGCGATAGTGAAGCCACTCTGCTTTCCATCGTTGTGCTGGTCTACAACACCGCGCAATACCTGCCGGAGTGTTTTGATTCACTGCTTCAGCAGGACTATCGCTGCATCGAGATAATCGCCATTGATGACGCCAGCACCGACGAAAGTCTGGCAATCTGCCGCGATTACGAGCGGCGCTATCCCAACTTCCGCTGCGTCAGCAAGCACAACGAGGGCGGCGCTGTCTCAGGCAACCTCGGCATATCACTGGCCCGTGGGCGCTATGTCGCCTTGGTCGATTCTGATGACAAAGTGACCCCCGACGGCTACCGCCTGTTGATGGAGCAGGCAATGCAGGCTGATGCCGATATCGTCATCGGTCGCGCTGCGCGATTGCAGGATGACAAGGTTTCATCGGTGGCGTTTCTTTATGAGCCCTACGTCTGGGCACGGCGCCGAAGCTTCGGTTCCGTGGACGAATTTCCTGATGTGATCCACGACTGCTTCTATTGGAACAAGGTCTTCCGCACCGAATTTCTCCGGGAGAATGGACTCGGGATGGTTCCAGGCCTGTTGTATGCGGATCGCCCCTTCATCCATCGCGCCTATTGGTGCAGCCGACGTACCGTGGTCATTCCCAACCTGGTCTACTATTGGCGTCGTCGCCCAGAAGGGGCCATTGCCTCGATTTCGCAGAATATCCGCCAGGCCGACAACTTCCTCGACCGCATCCGATCGATGAAGCTTGAATGGCATGACTTCGACGACGTCGCAGAAGCCGCGGGCTATCGCCGTGCAATCGCAGTTGCCAACCTGCAGCGCGCCCTGCACGCTGCGTCCGGGATTGTCGCGTCCCCGGCTTTCCGTCGTGTATTCATCGAAGCAATGCAGGAACTGCTCGCGCTGTACGGAGATCTGGATTGCCGCGCGCTCGGCGTCAGACGCTGCCTGTACCTGGAGCTGATCAAACGTGGCGAGGTAGGAGGTCTGTGTTTCCTGCTGGGTGTCACCAGCGAGCGCGGCTGGATCGCGGAGATCGACGGCGCCTGCTATTGGAAGCAGCCATTCCTGGATAACCAAGAGATCGTTCTGCCACGGGCCGCAATGCGCCTGGAGTTCCCGAACATCGGCTTCTTCCGCCTCAGCGACATTTCCCTTGACGAGAACAGCCTGGGCCTCACCCTGGAACTGCACGACAGCATCATGGCCGGATGTGAAGTCTGGTTCGAACTGCATTCAATCTATGGCGAAGGCAGCTGGCAGTTCCAGTCCGATGGCAGGACCGGCGCGCACCGTTGGCGCTACTGTCTGGACACGCAGGCACCGGACTGGGATGTCGGTGCCCTTTACGGACTCGTCTTGCACTATCGCACCATGGACGGCATCCATGGCCGTTACCGCATCGGTCCGGGCATGGTTCCGCCGGGCTGGGCGGCCTCACTTCCGCTGCGCGCATCGCTCGGCAGCCTGATGTTCTCGCCGGAGGCAGGCGGCATGGCCCTGGCCGTCAACTAAGTGGCGACGCACTCAGGCACGGGAATTGCATGGCTCTGTAAGCCGGCCTCCCGCCGAAACCTTTCCTATTGGTCCGCTTGCGATGACTACCAAGAAGCCTATCCCGGTCACCAGCCCCTTGCTGCCTCCTCTGGAAGACTTCGTTCCCTACCTCGAACGGATCTGGGAGAGCCGCATCCTGACCAACGGCGGCAGCATGCACCAGGCGCTCGAGAAGGCGCTATGCGCCTATCTCGGGGTCGAACATATCGCATTGTTCGCCAACGGCACGCTGGCGTTGCTGACCGCACTTCAGTCGCTGCGCATCACCGGCGAAGTGATTACTACACCATACTCATTCGTGGCCACCGGCCATTCACTTCTGTGGAACGGCATCAAACCAGTGTTCGTCGATGTCGACCCGGTTACCTTCAACCTGGATCCTGCACGGATCGAAGCAGCCATCACCCCGCAGACCACCGCCATCATGCCGGTGCATTGTTATGGCACGCCATGCGACGTGGATGCCATTGACCGCATCGCAGAAAACTACAATCTGCGCGTGATCTACGACGCGGCCCACGCCTTCGCTGTCAGTGACACTCGTGGCAGCGTACTGCGGCATGGTGACCTGTCTGTCCTCAGCTTTCATGCAACAAAGGTGTTCAACACCTTTGAAGGCGGCGCCATCATCTGCCCGGATGCGCGCACCAAGCAACGTATTGACCACCTGAAGAATTTCGGTTTCGTCAACGAAACCACCGTGGTGGCGCCCGGCATCAATGGCAAGATGAACGAGGTCAGCGCAGCATTCGGCCTGCTCCAACTCAAGCATATCGACAAGGCGCTGGCCCGCAGGGCATCCATAGATGCCCTCTACCGGCAACGCCTGACCGGTATCGCTGGCATCAAATGCCTGTCCCGCCCGCCGGAGGTACGCCACAACTACGCCTATTTTCCAATACTCGTCGGCGACGACTACCGGCTGCAGCGCGATGAGCTGTACCACCTGCTGCGCGCCGAGAATATCCTGGTGCGCCGCTACTTCTACCCGCTGATCAGCGAGTTCCCGATGTACCGGGGCTTCCCGTCTGCGGCTCCGGACAACCTGCCTGTAGCCCACGCCGCCGCTCGACAGATATTGTGCCTGCCAATCCACCCGGACCTGCAGGATGCCGAGGTCGACCATATCTGCGATCTGCTGACCGCGCATGCGCAGGTCCGCGCTGCCTGATGGACGCATGACCGTGATGCCCGCGTGGTTGGGAACCCCGCTGCTACTCGTCTGGCGGTTGCTGGATCTGTTGATACCCAAACGGAGCGACCACTGGGCGTTCTTCGACCATCCGCTCAAGCGCGGGCAGTTCATCGAAAATGCACGCGCGGTCTATGAACAGGTGAAGGACGACCCGCGTGTTCGTTGCCAGGTGTTCGTGCGTACCGATCAATGGCCTACTGGTGTCGAGGAAAGCGAGCGCGTGCGCGTGGTCCGCCTCGACTCAGTGGCAGGTCTCTGGGCACTGGCCCGTTGCCGTGTATTGCTGCTGACAAACTCCACGTCGTTGGACATGTCGCTGGCCTGGCGCAACAGTCGTTATGGTGCGCCGAGGCCATGGCTGCACCGGCGTATCACGATCAACCTGTGGCACGGCATCCCCCTCAAGCGGTTGTTTGCGCTGGCCAATCCGGAGCAACGTCAGCATGGTGACCGCGATCGCCATCGTCGTCGCGAGCGCCGTTTCTACACTGGGTTGGTCGCCTCATCGGAAACCGACGCCTACGCCATGGCAGCAATTTTTCATCCCTTGCCACCGCGCAATGTGTGGGTCACCGGCCTGCCTCGCAACGACTTCCTTCGCATCGCTGAAGACGCCCTGCCCGTGGGCCTGCGCGACGAGGTTGCCAGCGTGCGAGCGCTGTGCGCCGGCCGACGGCTGGTGCTCTACGCGCCAACTTATCGCGATGCCAGCGTCAGCATGGAGCGCTCCTATTGTTTCAGCGATGGTGAAGTGGCTCAACTCAAGAACCTACTGCGCCGGCATGACGCAGTACTCGGCATCCGCGGCCACTACCTGGTCAACGGGCCGGCGCCGCTGGATCCAGTGCGCCATCTGGATGGCGATGTACTGCTGGACCTGGGCCATGAGCACTTTCAGGAAATTGCGCCATTGCTGCGCGAGAGCGCGCTGGTCATCACGGATTACTCGTCGGTCTACATCGACGCACTCTATCTTGACCTGCCAGTACTTTGCTTCGCCTACGACCTTGAGCACTACCGCACCCGTCAGAACGGGCTGTTGTACGACCTGGAGCTGGCATTTCCTGGACCAGTTACCAACACCTTCGATGCCCTGCTCACCGCTCTGGATGCCTTGCTGGCACAGCCAAAGCACCTCCCCGATGAGCGCTACCTCGTTGCCCGTCGCCTGTTCTTCCAGTACCTGGACACCAACAATTCGCAACGCGTGGTGCAACGCATCCATGCAGCGATTGCGGGAAATAATGCTGCCTGATGCCAATGAGCCTTACTCCTTCATCTTCTCCGCTGGTCAGCGTGGTTATTCCAGCATACAAGGCCCGCTGGCTGCTGCAGGCACTGGAAAGCGTAGGTCGACAGACGCATCGCCCACTGGAAATCGTCGTCTGCGACGATTCGGCTGCGGGATACGTACAGACGGCCGTGGATGCCTTTGCTGCACGGGTGGACTTCCCGGTGCGCTATTCGCGCAACCCCGGCCGGTTGTGGGAAGTACGCAGTACCGCGCGAGCGATAAGCCTTGCCGAAGGCGAGTACATCAAGTTTCTGCACGATGACGACGTGCTGCATGAGGACTGCATCGCAACCCTGCTTGAGTCGTTCGAACGGGTCCCAGAACTGGCTTTGGCAACCGCCCGCCGCCAGCTCATCGACGAGGCAGGCATGCCACTGCCCGATGAGCTGCCCACCGCATTCCCCGCCAATCATGACGTACTGGTGGACGGCAGGGACCTGATCGACTTCTTCGGCGACCACACCCTGAATTTTCTTGGCGAGCCAAGCGTCGCACTGTGCCGGCGCGCACCGCTGCTTGAAATGGGCGAACAGCTGGCCGTACTCAACGGCACCCACATGTCCTGGCTGGCCGACGTGACAATGTACGTCAAACTGCTGCATCAAGGCCCGGTCGCCATCACTGCTCGCCCGCTGGTCGACTTCCGTATATCGCGCTTCCAGTTCAGTCAGCGCGGGCGGGACCAGCCCGGCATTGCAGAGAGCTGGCACCAGGCATTCCGCGAGGCCCTGCGTGACCTTGGCTGGTATCGAGGCGGCAACACTCGCGAAGTGTCCATTGCGCCACTTGACGGACACCAACCCGCAGAGAAAGTGGACTTGATCGAAGCATTGGATCAAGCGCTGCTCATATCAAAAGCCCGCTGGCCGCTGCGCGATTGGCAAGCACGACGCCAGCTCAACCAGGCACACCGCCTGCCATTGCAGACCGCCTTGCGGCAGCTACCAGACAGCTGTGTGGAGATCGTGATTCGCGCCGGAGGCCATCCAGCCAGTGCGTTGCGCAGGACACTGGGCAGTTTGCCCTTGCAGGCACGAATCGCCGAGGTCATCGGCATCTGCATTCAGGGTGCCGCCAACGTGCCCGAACATCTCAACGGGCTCCATCGCCGACTCGCAGCGGACACGACGCTGGATGATGCTCTGCGTACCAGTCCTGCTGACTGGGTATTGTTCGTGGATGCAGGCGTCGAGTTTCACGCCTCCGGACTGCGAAGGTTGCTTGCTGAGCTTGCCCACAATGGCGGTCCCATATGCGCCATGTACGCCGACGAGTGGCATGTGGATGCACAGCGCAACTTGGCACCCTCACTGCGACCGGATATCAATCTGAGCCTGCTGCTGGAGAACCCGACGCTGCTAGCTGGGCACTGGCTGTTCCACCGGCCCACTGCGCTGGCGATCGGCGGCATGGATGATGAAGCAGGAACAGCAGCCGAACTCGACCTGATCCTGCGCCTGATCCAGCACGGAGGATTGGAGGGCATCGCGCACATTCCGGAGCCTCTACTCAGCTGTGCCCCACCACATGCCGATCACCCTGCCCACCAGCGCGCGATCACCACCTACCTGCACGCGCGCGGTTATCCCGATGCAACCGTTACGCTGCGTGACGAAGGTCTGTATCGGATCGCTCATGGCCATTCCGGGCGGCCACTGGTCTCTATTATCCTGGTAGTCTCGCAGGACGCCGCAATCGCATCTATCGAACGCTGCGTGATCTCCCTGCTGGAGAAAACCACCTACCCGCATTACGAACTGCTGTTGATCGATAACGGCGCGAAGCCCGACGCCAGTAACTGGATGCGGAAAGTCGAACCATTGGCGGCAGGGAGAATCCGCGCCTTTGCTTTTGACCCTCCGTTGCCGCACGCAGCCGCCTGCAATGTTGCTACTGGGCAGGCAGCAGGTGAGTTCCTGCTTTTTCTCCGCGCGGACGTGGCCATATTGCAGTCGCATTGGCTCGACGCGCTCATGAACCATGCGCTTCGCAGCGAAGTCGGCATCGTCGGCGGCAAGACCATTGCCGCCGACGGCACGATCACCCATGCAGGTCTGGTACCCGGCCTGCTCGCCAGTGGTGGGCGAGCGTTCGCGGGCATGGCCATGGATGCATCCGGCTACATGAATCGCCTGCAGGTGGCGCAGGATTACTCAGCGGTGGCAGACAGCTGTCTGCTGATCAGTAGCGAACTATTCACCGCACTGGAAGGCTTCGACCACGCCGCCTTCGCTGACCACGGCGCCGACGTGGACCTGTGCTTGCGCGCTCGCCAACGCGGTTACCTCACGGTATGGACGCCAGATGCACTGCTCCTGCACTCCGCTCAGCTCGGGCCATTACCCGAGCCTGCAGAGTCGGTGTTGCTGGACCGCTGGCTGCCTATCCTCGCCCATGATCCCGCCTACAACCCCAGCCTGCGCCTGGATGTCGCTGGCGGCTTCCGACTGGGCGAGTCCGAGTTCTCATGGAAGCCATTGCCGTGGCGCCCTGTCCCACGCGTGTTGGCACAACCCGCTGATCCCTGGGGTAGCGGCCAATACCGGGTGATCCAACCACTCGAGGCCTTGAAGTCTGGGGGCCATGTAGAAGGTGTGCTCTATGCAACGCTGCTCGATCCGGTCGAGCAGGCGCGCATCGATCCGGATGTGGTGATCCTGCAGCGCCGCGTCAGCGAGGACGACCTGCGCAGCATCCAGCGCATGGGCCGCTATTCGTCCGCTCTGAAGATCTACGAGCTCGACGACTACCTGCCCAACCTGCCGGCCAAAAGCGCACACCGTGAACACATGCCGCGCGATGTCCTGCGCAGCCTGCGCAAGGCACTCGGGCTCGTGGACCGCTTCGTGGTATCGACCCCGGCGATGGCCGAGGCATTTGCCGGCCTGCATCCGGATATCCGCATTGCCGCCAACCGGCTGCCGGTGAACTGGTGGAAGCAGCTGCCGCTGGTCCGTCGCGACGGCGGCCCACGACCGCGGGTAGGCTGGGCCGGTGGACTTGGCCATACCGGTGACCTGGAGATGATCGCCGACGTCGTCAGCGAATTGGCGCAGGAAGTGGATTGGGTGTTCTTCGGCATGTGCCCGGATCGCCTGCGCCCGTATATCGCTGAGTTCCATCCGGGTGTGGACATTGCGCTCTACCCACGCGCCTTGGCGGGTCTGCAACTGGATCTGGCAATCGCACCACTGGAAGACAACCGATTCAACGCCTGCAAGAGCAACCTGCGTCTGCTCGAATACGGTGCCTGCGCCATACCGGTGGTTTGCAGCGATGTCGGCCCCTACCAGGACCCTGCCCTGCCCGTCACCCGCGTGCGCAACCGACACCGCGAATGGGTGGGTGCCATCCGTGAGCATCTGACCGACACCACTGCCCGCCACAAAGCCGGCGACGCATTGAAGACCGTCGTCCACCGCGACTGGATGCTGGAAGGTGCTGGTCTGGACGAATGGCGCGCAGCCTGGCTGCCCTGACCCACAAATCCATGTCCCGCCTGCTCGACGGCCGCCGGTTCTCCGGCGGCCGTTTCGATCTGTGCTTCAAAACCGGCGCCGGCCTTGAGAGCCCAACCAGCAGCGTCGGGTTTCCGTCACGTACTGCACCACCGCGCGACGCATTCACGAACATCAAGGCCTTCACGGTTCCGGCACGCAACTTGCAGCTGTCCCAGCAGCTCCCCCACACGTTGCCCGGAACCCCGCACGATGTCCCACTCCATCACCTCTGTTCTCTCCCAGATCCGCACGCTGCAGAACCAGGTCGGGCAAGCCGCGCCCCTTGGTGATGTGCCGCGCAGCAATGCGATCCAGGGGCTGGCCGAAGGCAATGCCGTTGCCGCGCCTTCGTTCAGCCAGGCCTTGCAGGGCGCCATCCAGGGCGTCAACGAAGCCCAGCAGAAGTCCGGGCAGTTGGCTGCCGCATTCGAACGTGGCGATGCCAATGCCGACCTGGCCAAGGTCATGGTCGCCTCCCAACAGTCCTCGCTGGCGTTCCGCGCCACCGTGGAAGTCCGTAACCGTCTCGTCCAGGCTTACCAGGACGTGATGAACATGCCGCTGTAAGGATCCGCACGCATGGCACTCGCGCTGTCCAGAGAATCACTGAATCCGGAACGGGCTGGCGCCTGGTTCGACCGTCTGCAGAGCCTGCAGATCACCCGCCGCCTGGGTTTGATGGCAATGATCACGGTTGCCGTGGCAGCCGGTCTGTTCGTTTTCTTCTGGGCGCAGAAGCCGCAGATGATGCCGCTCTACACCGGGCTGGACCAGAAGGCGACCGCCGAAGCCACCGACCTGCTGCGCTCGGCGCAGATTCCGTTTGAGCTGGACGCCACCACCGGTGCCATCAGCGTGCCGGAGAAGAACGTGCACGACGCACGCCTGAAACTGGCCGGCTCCGGCCTGACCGAGAGCGGCCGCCTCGGCTTTGAGATGATGGAGCGCGATCCCGGCTTCGGCGTCAGCCAGTTCGTCGAAACCGCGCGCTACCAGCACGCGCTGGAAACCGAGCTGGTGCGCACCATCAGCAGCCTGCGACCGGTCCGCGATGCACGCGTGCACCTGGCCATTCCCAAGCCCAGCGCCTTCACCCGCCAGCGCGATGTCGCCAGTGCCTCGGTGGTGCTGGAACTGCGCGGTGGCCAGCAGCTGGAACGCAACCAGGTGGATGCCATCGTGCACATGGTCGCCTCCAGCATTCCGGATCTGGCACCCGAGCGCGTCACCGTGGTCGACCAGAGCGGGCGCATGCTCACCATTGCCGACCCCAACAGCGAAGCCGCGCTCAACGCTGCACAGTTCGACCAGGTGCGGCGTCTGGAAGGTTCCTACAACCAGCGCATCCGCGAACTGCTGGAGCCGATGACCGGTGCCGGTCGGGTCAATCCGGAAGTCAGCGTCGACATGGATTTCTCGGTCACCGAGGAAGCCCGCGAGCTGTTCAACGGTGAGCCGCAAAAGGTTCGCAGCGAGCAGATCAGCGAGAACAGCAGCGCCACCGCCGGCCCGCAGGGCATTCCCGGTGCGACCAGCAACACCCCACCGGGCGCCGCTGCAGCACCGCCGGCTACCGCCGCCACGCCGACCGAAACCTCCAAGAACGCCACCCGCAACTACGAGCTGGATCGCACCCTGCAGCACACCCGCCAGCCGCCGGGCCGGGTCAACCGTGTGTCGGTTGCGGTTCTGGTGGACCATGTGCCGCGTGCCGGTGCCAACGGCAAGCAGACCGACCAGCCGCTCACCGCCGCCGAACTGACCCGCGTCGAAGCGCTGGTCAAGCAGGCCGTCGGCTTCAATGCCGAACGCGGCGACACGGTGTCGGTGATGAATGCACCGTTCGTGCGCGAATCCATTCCTGTCGAAGCCCCCAAGTGGTGGGAGAACCCGCAGGTGCGTGATGCACTGCGCCTGGTGCTTGGCGCCATCGTGGTCCTGGCCCTGCTGTTCGGGGTGCTGCGCCCGGCCCTGCGCCAGATCACCAACACGCCCAAGGCTTTGTCCGGTCCGGAAGATCCACTCAGCGCCGACGTCCAGGTTCTGGATGACGGCACCGAGATGCCGGCACTTGCCGCCGACCGCCTGCACCTTGACGGCAAGCCAGCATTGGCACTGCCGGTGGACGCTTATGAAGAACGCCTGCGCATGGCCCGCGAAGCAGTGAAGACCGACTCCAAGCGGGTTGCCCAGGTAGTGAAGGGATGGGTGTCAAATGACTGATGCAATGCCGATGACCGGCGTGCAACGTGCCGCCGTACTGCTGCTGTCGCTCGGCGAGACCGACGCGGCCGAAGTGCTGCGTCACATGGAACCGAAGGAAGTGCAGAAGATCGGCATCGCCATGGCCACGCTCAGCGACGTCACCCGCGAGCAGGTGCAGCAGGTGATGGATGATTTCGGCGCCGAACTGGGCAACAAGACCTCGCTGAGCGTCGGCTCGGACGACTACATCCGCAACATGCTGGTGCAGGCGCTGGGCAATGAGAAAGCCAGCAACCTGATCGACCGCATCCTGCTCGGCCGCAACACCACTGGCCTGGATGCACTGAAGTGGATGGACCCGCGTGCAGTCGCTGACCTGGTGCGCAACGAGCATCCGCAGATCATCGCCATTGTCATGGCCCACCTGGAAACCGACCAGGCCGCCGAAGCGCTGAAGCTGCTGCCCGAGCGCACCCGCGTCGACGTGCTGCTGCGCATCGCCACCCTCGACGGCATTCCACCGAACGCGCTGAACGAACTCAACGAGATCATGGAGCGCCAGTTCGCCGGCAACCAGAACCTGAAGTCCTCGAACATCGGTGGCGTGCAGTGTGCTGCCAACATCCTCAACTTCATGGACGGCGGCCAGGACCAGGCCATCCTGACCGAGATCGCCCGCATCGATTCGCCGCTGGGCAGCCGCATCCAGGACCTGATGTTCGTGTTCGACGACCTGGTGGACCTGGACGATCGCGAAATGCAGCTGGTGTTGCGCGAAGTCAGCGGCGAACGCCTGGGCCTGGCCCTGCGCGGCGCCGACATCAAGGTGCGCGACAAGATCACCCGCAACATGTCGCAGCGGGCAGCCGAGATCCTGCTCGAAGACATGGAAGCGCGTGGCCCGGTACGCCTGTCCGATGTGGAAGGCGCGCAGCGCGAAATCCTCGCCATCGTCAAACGCATGGGCGATGAAGGCACCATCACCCTGGGCGGCGCAGCGGAGGCCATGCTGTGATCAATGCCGTGCGCTGGCACGCCCCGGATCTGAACGCACCGGCCAGCCCGTCGGTGGCGGAGGAGTTTGACCTCGCATCGCTGGAAACCATCGTTGCCGAGCCGGTAGCTCCCGCCTTGCAGCCGCCGACCCTGGAGGAAATCCAGGCAATCCGCGATGCCGCACAGGAAGAAGGCTTCCAGCAGGGGCATGCCGAAGGCTACGCGCAGGGCCAGGCCGAGGTGCGTCGCCTGACCGCACAGATCGAGGGCATCCTCGACAACTTCAGCCGCCCGCTGGTGCGACTGGAAAACGAAGTGGTTGGGGCACTCGGCGAACTGTCGGTACGTATTGCCGGCGCCTTGATCAGCCGTGCCTACGAGGCCGATCCATCGCTGCTCAAGGATCTGATCGACGAGGCGCTGGATACCGTCAGCGGCACCAACCGCGACGTCGAGGTGCGCCTGCACCCGGATGACATCGCTGCAATCAGCAATCTGCTGACCTTGCCGGCCGGGCAGCGCCTGGTACCCGACCACAGCCTCAGCCGCGGCGACCTGCGCGTGCACGCCGAGGCGGTGCGCGTCGATGGCACCCTCGATGCACGCCTGCGCGCAGCACTGGCCACCGTGCTGCGCCGCGCAGGAGCCAGCCAATGAATTCTGCCTCCGCGCCCTCGCCCGCTCCCGCCGACTGGGCTGCCGCACGCAACCTGCGCCTGGCCGCGCGCCTGGATGGCATCTCGCTGGATGCCGGTGGCGGTCACGGCCTGGTCCGCGAAGGTATCCTGCGCCGCGCCGTTGGCCTCACCCTCGAAGCCGTCGGCTGCGAAGCGCCGATGGGCGCCAGCTGCAAGGTGGAGATCATCGATGGTGGCTGGGTCGATGCCGAAGTCGTCGGCTTCTCCGGCGACCGCACCTATCTGATGCCCAGCGCCGAACTGCACGGCCTGTTGCCCAATGCCCGCGTCGTGCCCTCCTATCGCCGGGGTGGCGTCGAGGTCGGCGAAGGCCTGCTCGGACGCGTCATCGACTCCGATGGCGTTCCGCTGGATGGTAAGGGCCCGATCCGCGCAGAGGGCGTGGTGAGCATGGCCGGCGTGTCGATCAACCCACTTGCACGCGAGCCGATCACCCAGCCACTGGACGTTGGCGTGCGCGCAATCAATTCGCTGCTGCCAATTGGGCGCGGCCAGCGTGTCGGTCTGTTCGCGGGCTCCGGTGTCGGTAAATCGACGCTGCTGGGCATGATGACCCGCTTCACCGCTGCCGATGTAATCGTGGTCGGCCTGATCGGTGAACGTGGCCGCGAAGTACGTGACTTCGTCGAATCCACGCTGGGCGAGGAAGGCCTGCGCCGCGCGGTGGTCGTCGCCAGTCCGGCAGACCGCCCGCCGTTGGCGCGCCTGCACGGCGCCTACCGCGCCACCGCCATCGCCGAGTGGTTCCGCGACCAGGGCTTGAACGTGCTGCTGCTGATGGATTCACTGACCCGCTTCGCCCAGGCGCAGCGCGAGATCGGCCTGTCGGTTGGCGAGCCGCCAACCACCCGCGGCTACCCGCCGTCGGTGTTCGCAAAACTACCCGCGCTGGTCGAGCGCGCAGGCAACGGTGCCAAGGGCCGCGGCTCGATCACCGCCTTCTACACCGTGCTCACCGAAGGCGACGATCCGCAGGACCCGATTGCCGACGCCGCCCGCGCCATTCTCGACGGTCACATCCTGCTGTCGCGACGCGTTGCCGACAGCGGCCTGTACCCGGCCATCGATGTCGAGTCCTCGGTCAGCCGCGTGGTCCAGGACATCGCCGACGACGTCTGGCGCGCACGTATCCGCAAGCTCAAGCAGCTGGTATCGGCCTACACGGCCAACCGCGACCTGATCGCCATTGGTGCCTATCAGCGCGGCAACGACCCGCTCACCGACGAAGCCCTGGATCGGTGGCCGGAGATCATGGAATTCCTTGGCCAGGACGTGCATAACGCCGCCGACCTGAGCCACAGCCTCAGTGCATTGCACCAACTGGTAGATAGTGAGACGCCCGCATGAGCCCTAGTCGACGCCTGGACCCGCTGCTGCGCCACGCACAGGACCGTGAAGATGAAGTCGCCAAAGCCCTGGCAGAACGCCAGCAGGCCTTGGACATGCATCAGTCGCGGCTGTCCGAGTTGCGTCAGTACGCAGAGGAATACGCCAACGCGCAACTGGCGACCACCAGTGCCGCGCAGTTGCTCAACCGCCGCGCTTTCCTCGACCGCCTCGACAACGCGGTGGAAGCGCAGAGCAAGACCGTGGACAGCAACCAGGAGCGCGTTGAGGCCGAACGCGCGCGGCTGTTGCTGGCCAGCCGCGACAAAGCCGTGCTGGAACAGCTGGCCGCCAGCTATCGCGCCCAGGAAAAGCAGGTCGCCGATCGTCGCGACCAGCGCGAGATGGATGATATCGGTGCCCGCCGTGTGCGCCTGAAGAACGCCGAGGGTGAGGGAGAAAGCCAGTGAACGTCCTTTCCCCCGCACTCGGCGGTGCCGGCAGCATCGACAGCAGCGGCGCGCGCAGCAACAGCACCGACAAGTCCAGCAACAACGGCTTCGACGCAATGCTCAACAGCAAGCCAGCCACGCAGAAGCCAACAGCCAGCAAGCAAGCCAGCACTGACGCCAAGCCCGCCAGCGAAACGCGCAGCGAAGACGGTGGCAGCGAAACCACTACGGAACAGAGCACCGCCACCGACAGCAGTGCCAACAACGACGACAAGCCCGACACGCAGACCGCGGCGGAAGATGCGCCTTGGCCGCCGTTTGGGCTGTCTGCGATCGTTGCCCCGCCAACCGAGCCTGCAGCGCAGGCGCCAGCGGCCCTGGCAGCCGCGAACCAGGATGAGGCCGCGCCAGCCAATCCGGCGGCGGCGCTCCCTGCCCTGCCAGCGGTCGCGACTGCTGCCTCAGCCAAGCCGGCCACCATCAGCGCTGACGAGGCCAGCGCAGAGTTGAGCCAGCCGTTGGCCGCCGCACCCACGAGCGACGATGCGAACAACCTTAACCTGGACGCCGACACCCCGGCTCCCACCACGTTTGCATCCCTGCTGCACAACCAGGCCTTGCAGGAAGTCCGCGCAAGCGCCCCGGCCAGCAGCATCACCGCACCCACGCCAACCCCGGACCTGAATGCCGGTGACTTTGACGAAGCCATCGGCGCCCGCGTCGGTTGGCTGGCGGAGCAGAAGATCGGCCACGCCCACATCCGCATCAACCCGGAAAACATGGGCGAGATCGACGTCAAACTGCAGCTGGACGGCGACCGCGTCCACGCCAGTTTCAGCAGCGCCCACGCCGATGTCCGCCACGCCCTGGAAAGCAGTCTGCCGCGCTTGCGCGAAATGCTGGGCGAACAGGGTCTGCAGCTCAGCCACGCAGATGTCGGCCAGCAGTCCACGCCGCAGCAGCAGGGCGACAAGGGCGGGACGGGTAGCGAATTGGCATCCGGCAACCAACTGGAAGGCAGCGACCTCCCGGTAACCTCCAGCCACAACCTGCGCATGCGCGGCCTGCTGGATGCGTATGCCTGAGATCACTCTCTTGTGGGAGCGGTGTAAACCGCGAAGCTGATGATCTGAAACATTCCCTGCCTCGCGGCTGACGCCGCTCCCACAAGGCCGACCACTTTTGTGGGAGCGGTGTAAACCGCGAAGCTGATGATCCATCCGCCCATCTACAAACGATCACTGTGCTGACAGCACTTGGGAAGCCGCAGCGCCATCCTGCGTTGATGGCGCTTCCAGCAATCAACCCAAAGCCAGGATCCAAAACCCTCCGCACAGGCCGAATATCCCTACCCGGCCACGCATACCTGCTCATCTTCACAACGCTAGCTCGCCAGCCGCTTTTTCTGGACTTCCAACCAGCCTCGCGCATAGCTCAAGCCTTGTATCACCCCCTACTTTGGCGTGATGCACGGCTATTGGCCTGGGTACTGATGCCAGACCACTGGCATGATCTGGTACAGCTGGGTGCCTGTGCCACTCTCAGCTCATTGGTGCGGAGCATAAAATCCAATACGGCGCGCAGCTTGCCAGAATCGATCAGCCGCCCCGTTTGGGCGCCTGGATTTCACGACCGGGCCGTCCGCAAGGATCAGGATCTGAAGGCGACCGCCCGCTACATCATCATGAACCCGGTTAGAGCCGGGTTAGTGAGCTCGCCGCGCTTCTACCCATATTGGAATGCGATATGGATATGACCCCTCAGCTTTTGTGGGAGCGGTGTAAACCGCGAAGCTGACCATCCGACAGATCGCCAGCTTCGCGGTTTACACCGCTCCCACAAGAACCCACACCACGCGTCAATAGACCGTCACCACCTCCTCCGGCACAGCCCTTGCATCTGACTGGGCAGCAATCCTGAGGAGCTCCACGTGGCCGTTGCCGCTGATAAAAACCGAAAAGCTGAACCCACCAAGGAAGCGGCAAGCAAACCGAAGCGCTCGTTGTTGGTTCCTGCCCTGATCGCCGTGTTTGCTGCTGCCGCAGCCGGTGGCGGCGTCTGGTATTTCACCCAGGGCAAGGACCACGCCGAAGCCAGCAAGGAAGCCAAGCCCAAGACCCCCGCGCCGGCCCAGTACTTCGCGCTGGACCCGGCCTTCGTGGTCAACCTCAGCGGCCCGGTCGATGGCCCGCGTTACCTGCAGGTCGAAGTGCAGTTGATGACCCGTGATCCGCTCGCGCTGACCGCGCTGCAGACCCATGCACCCGCCATCCGCGCCAGATTATTGATGCTGTTCTCGCAGGTCGAGCCCGCACAGATCGCCGACCGCGCCGGCAAGGAAAAGCTGCAGGCCGCCGCGCTGGCCGAAGTACAGAAGCTGATGAAGGCCGAGACCGGCCAGAACAGCGCCGATGAGCTGTTGTTCACCAGCTTTGTGACCCAGTAAGGCGCCACGATGAGCATCAACGACCTGCTGTCCCAAGACGAGATCGACGCCCTGCTGCATGGCGTCGATTCCGGCTCGGTCAATACCGCCGAGCCGGAGGCGGCACCGGGTGAAGCGCGTTCGTACGACTTCGCCAGCCAGGACCGCATCATCCGTGGGCGCATGCCGACCCTGGAAATGGTCAATGAGCGCTTTGCGCGCCTGTGGCGGATCGGCTTGTTCAACCTGATCCGGCGCTCGGCCGAGTTGTCGGTGCGCGGCATCGAGCTGATCAAGTTCGGTGACTACCTGCACTCGCTGTATGTGCCGACCAACCTCAACTTGATCCGGTTCAAGCCGCTGCGTGGCACCGGCCTGATCGTGTTCGAGCCGACCCTGGTGTTTGCCATCGTCGACAACTTCTTCGGCGGTGACGGGCGCTATCCCACCCGTATCGAAGGCCGCGAGTTCACCGCCACCGAAATGCGCGTGATCCAACTGATGCTGAAGCAGACCTTCACCGACCTGCGTGAAGCCTGGGGGCCGGTGATGAACGTCGATTTCGACTACATCAACTCCGAGATCAATCCGCACTTCGCCAACATCGTCAGCCCGCGCGAATACGTGGTGGTCAGCCGCTTCCACGTCGAGCTCGACAGCGGCGGTGGCGACATCCACATCACCTTGCCGTACTCGATGCTGGAGCCGATCCGCGAACTGCTCGACGCCGGCATCCAGAGCGACCGCAATGACCGTGACGAAAGCTGGGCCATCATGCTGCGCGAGCAGCTGGATACCGCTGAAGTTGAACTGTCCAGCGTCTTGGCCAAGCGTCGCATGAGCCTGCGCGAGCTGACCAAGTTGAAGATCGGCGATGTGCTGCCGATCGAAATGCCCAAGCAGGTTCCGCTATGCGTGGAAGGCATCCCGGTATTCACCGGCGAGTTTGGTGTGTCCAACGAACGCAACGCCATCAAGATCACTGCAACCCATCCTCCGGGAAAGCGCCCCAGCGTCCCCGTGATCCAGGAAAACTCCGATGAATGACAACCACTCCCCCGAAGCTGAAAACGGCGCCACGCCGGCACAGTTCAGCAACCTGCAGGCCGACAACAGTACCCACACCGATCTGGACTTGGACGTCATCCTCGACGTACCGGTGACCTTGTCGCTGGAAGTCGGTCGCGCGCGTCTGCCGATCCGCAACCTGCTGCAGCTCAACCAGGGCTCGGTGGTGGAGCTGGAGCGCGGTGCCGGCGAATCACTGGACGTGTTCGTCAATGGCACGCTGATTGCGCATGGCGAAGTCGTCGTCATCAATGATCGCTTCGGCGTGCGCTTGACCGATGTGGTCAGCCCCAGCGAGCGCATCCGGAGACTGCGTTGATCGCATTGCTCGCTTATGCCGCACCGGCCGCCAAGGCGGCCGCGCCGGTCGGCCAGCATGCGGCGAGCGCGCCCGGCCTGTTTGGCGCGTTCTTCACCTTGCTGCTGGTGCTGGGCCTGATCATTGGGCTGGGCTGGCTGCTCAAGCGCATGCCCGGCGGCACGTTCCGACCGGCCGAAGGCTTGAAGGTGGTCGCCAGCATCAATGTCGGTGCCAAGGAACGCGTGGTGGTGGTCGACGTCAATGGCCAGCAGCTGCTGCTCGGCATCACCGCCGGTGGCATCAGCACCTTGCACCAGCTGCCGGAACCGCTGCCGCAAACACCGGCACCGGCCCTGCCCAATCTCAAACAACTACCGAATTTCGCCCAGCTGCTGGCACAGAAGCTGCGCAAGGAACCCTGATGATGTCGGGCCAACGCTCTTACCCACGCGGCTTCAACCCACGCACGCTTTGGCAGCTGCTGATCGTGCTGGCAATGCTGGCATTGCCGCTGTTCGCCTGGGCCGCACCCGGCCCGCAGGTACCGGCGTTGCCGGATGTGAACGTCGGCAAGATCGGCGGCGCACCGGTCAGCCTGCCGCTGCAGACCTTGTTGCTGATGACGGCAATAACCTTGCTGCCATCGATGCTGCTGGTGCTCACCGCCTTCACCCGCGTCATCATCGTGCTCGGCCTGTTGCGTCAGGCACTTGGCACCGGTCAGACGCCGTCCAACCAGATCCTGCTTGGTCTGGCCCTGTTCCTGACCGCGATGATCATGATGCCGGTCTGGGACAAGTCGTGGTCCACCGGCATGGCGCCCTACCTCGATGGTAAGATCGACTTCCAGACCGCCTGGCAGCTGACCACCGCGCCACTGCGCGCCTTCATGCTGGCGCAGGTACGCGAAACCGACCTGATGACCTTTGCCGGTCTGGCCGGGCAAGGCCCCTACGCCAGTCCGGATGCGATCCCGTTCCCGGTGTTGGTTGCGTCCTTCGTCACCAGCGAGCTGAAGACCGCGTTCGAAATCGGCTTCCTGATCTTCATCCCGTTCGTCATCATCGATCTGGTCGTGTCCAGCGTGCTGATGTCGATGGGCATGATGATGCTGTCACCCATGCTGGTCTCGGCACCGTTCAAGATACTGCTGTTCGTGCTGGTGGACGGCTGGGTGCTGGTGGTCGGCACGCTGGCGGCGAGCTTCAACGTGGTGTAACTGCGAACAACGCTTCGAACGCGCTTCAGCGATGCCTCAATGGAAGTCGCGGCTGCGTACATCCAGGCTGCCCAACAGCGGCGACAGATCATCCAGACGGCGTGCGATCAGATGACGCACGCCGTTTTCGGCTTCCAGCCGTCCACTGACCTGCAGCAGCCGTGATTCCAGGAACACCTGCCGCTGGCGCTCGGCCAGCTGCCGCCAGACCACCACATTGATCTGGCCGAACTCATCTTCCAGCGTGATGAAGGTGACGCCGCTGGCAGTTGCCGGCCGCTGCCGGCCGCGCACCAAACCGGCCACCAGCACATTGCCAGTACTGCGCATGTTTTCCAGATCCCTGGAACTACGGCAACGGCGTGCGCTCAGCTGCCGTCGCAGGCGGGCCAGTGGATGCAGCTCCAGCGTGGTTCCCAACAAGGCATAGTCCGCGTTCAGATCCTCGCCGACGCTCGGCATCGGCAAGGCCACATCAGCCTCGGCGGTCGCCGGTTGATCGTCAAACAGCGGTCGCTGGTCTTCGACGCCGGCAATTGCCCAGCGCGCCCGATGCCGGTTACCGACCATCCCGCGCAAAGCCCCGGCATCGGCCAGCAAGGCCCGTGCACGCGCATCCAGGTCGGCCCGCCGGCACAGATCGGCGATATCGGTAAACACCGCCTGCGCCCTCGCCTGTTCGATCCGCAATGCGTCCTCCGCATTGAAACCGCGCACCAGGCAAAAGCCCAGGCGGATCGCCAAGCGCTCACTGTCGCGTTCCCATTCCAGCGAGCACTCCCATCCGCTGTAACGCACATCCAGCGGCCGCGTTGCCACGCCATGCCGGCGCACGTCCTGCAGCAGCTGGTCCGGGCTGTAGAAACCCATGGGCTGGCTGTTGAGCAGTGCGCAGGTGAACTCGGCTGGATGGTGGCATTTCAGCCAACTGCTGGCATAGGCGATCAACGCGAAGCTGGCCGCATGGCTTTCCGGAAAACCATAACTGCCGAAGCCCTTGATCTGCTCGAAGATTCGCTCGGCGAACGCCAGCGGATAGCCGCGCTCCAGCATGCCTTCGGTGAGTTTCAGCCGATGCGGCTCCAGCCCACCGTGGCGTTTCCAGGCTGCCATCGAACGACGCAGGCCATCGGCTTCGCTGGCGTTGTAGCCCGCCGCCACCATCGCGATCTGCATCACCTGCTCCTGGAAAAGAGGCACGCCCAAGGTGCGTTCAAGCACCGCTTCCAATGCTTTGGAGGGATAGCTGATCAGCTCCTCCTTCCTACGCCGACGCAGGTATGGATGCACCATGTCGCCCTGGATCGGCCCGGGACGTACGATGGCGACCTCGATCACCAGATCGTAGAAGGTCCGAGGTTGCAACCTGGGCAGCATCGCCATCTGCGCTCGGGATTCGATCTGGAACACACCGATGGTATCGGCGCGACTGATCATCTCGTAGGTGTCACCGCACTCCTGCGGAATCGTCGCCAGCGTGAAATGCAGACCACGATAGCGTTGGATCAGATCGAAGCAGCGACGCACCGCGGTAAGCATACCCAACGCCAATACATCGACCTTCATCAAGCCCAGCGATTCAAGGTCATCCTTGTCCCACTGGATCACCGTACGCGCCTCCATCGCCGCGTTTTCCACCGGCACCATGCTGTGCAGGGCACGCTCGGAAATGACGAAGCCGCCTGGATGCTGTGACAGGTAATGCGGGAAATCGATCAGTTCGTTGGCCAATACCAGGATGCGGCGCAACAGCGGGCTATCCGGGTCGAAACCGTGTTCGCGCAGGCGCTCCTCTTCCGGAATGCTGTCCGACCAATGGCCGACGCAGGAGGTCAGCTGGGTGATCACGTCGCCTGGCATGCCGAGCACCCGTGCCACATCACGCAGGGCGCCGCGCCCACCGTACTGTGTCGCCACGGCAGCCAAGGCAGCCCGTTCGCGGCCATAACGCGAAAACACGTACTGGATGACTTCTTCGCGCCGCTCGTGCTCGAAGTCCACGTCGATATCCGGTGGCTCATCGCGGTCGTCGGAAATGAAACGCTCGAACAATAGATGGCTGTGCGAAGGATCCAGTTCGGTAATGCCAAGCACGAAGCAGACCACCGAATTGGCGGCCGAACCGCGCCCTTGGCAAACGATGCCGATGCTGCGCGCATAGGCCACCAGGTCATGCACGGTGAGGAAGTACGAGGCGTACTTCTTCTTGGCGATCAGGCCCAGTTCTTTCTCGATCAGGGCCTGTGCCTGCGGCGGAGTACCGTCCGGCCAACGTTTGCCCGCACCACGCGTCACCAATTCCGCCAGCCAGCGCTGTGCGGTGTAACCGGCGGGTACCACCTCGCTGGGATACAGATAGTTGACGGCTTCTTTCAGATCGAACCCGGCGCAGCGTTCAGCGATGCACAGCGTCTGCTGCAACAACTCGGCTGGATAGATCGCCTGCAACGCCTGCAACGGACGCAGATGCCGCTCACCGTTGGCGAACAGCCGCTGCCCGGCCTCGGCAACGGTGACGCGGTGGCGGATGGCCGTCATCACATCCTGCAATGCCCGGCGTCCACGCGCATGCATATGCACATCGCCAGCGGCCACCAATGGCAGCTGCAGCTGCGCGCCCAGTGCCTGCAGCTGCAGCTGACGCGCCTCGTCATCGGCACCGTGGTGCAGTTCCACCGCAATCCAGCAGCGCTGCGGAAACCACTCACGCAACTGCATGCCCTCGGCAGGTTCCGGCTGTGCCGCAGGCAGCCACAAGACCAGCAGGCCGCTGCGGTCAATCGCCGCCAGGTCATCGGCCAACAGCCGGTACTCGCCCTTTTCCGCCCGCCGCCTTGCCTGTGTTATCAACCAGCACAGCGCTTGGTAGCCTGCGGCGTCTTCCACCAGCAGGACCAGCTTGGCCCCGTTTTCCAGTTGTATTTCGCTGCCGACAATCAGCTGCAAGCCGGTTTCCCTGGATGCGCGCCAGGCGCGTACGATGCCGGCCAGCGTGCATTCGTCGGTGATGGCCAACGCTTTGTAGCCATGCGCCTTGGCCCGCGCGAACAACTCCTCCGCGGTCGATGCGCCGCGTTGGAAGCTGAAAGCGGACAGGCAATGCAGTTCGGCATAAGCGGCAGTCATGCGAACCAGCCCTGCAGCATGAAGCCGCCCTCGCCGCCTACCTCGCGCCACGCCCATGCCTGCTGGCCGAAGCGGGTGCTGACCCGGTAGTAATCACGACGCACGTCATCGCCGTCCCACCAGCCACTCTCGATCCGTTCCGGCGCCGACAACAATTCCGGGCTTGCACCCGGCCAAGGCTGTGGCGTGCGCAGCAACCACCCTGGCCGCGCTGGCGACGGCAGGCTGTTGGTTGTTGGGCCTGCAGCTGGGGCAGCCTCGCCACGCCAGGCATATTCGGGGCGATGGTCGGCATGTACGCGCAGGCCGTGCACGGATTGATCACCCAGCCGGGCGCGCAGACGTTCGCGCAATTGTTCCCACGGCATGCTCTGCTGCGGACGGGTATCGAACAGCTCGCGGTGTTCCGGCACAAACGCCGGCAACTGATCGGCACGCAGGCCGAATTGGCGCACCGGTGCCGGTATCCTGGCCTGCTCCAGACGGCTGCGTGCGATCTCGAACAACAGGCTGGCATCACGCTCGGCGGCCAGCAGGCCGATCTCCAGCGTGGTGGTTGGCCGGTCCTCGTGCTCCAGCAACAGCGCAAACCGCTGCACGCTGCCGTCACGGCCGGCAAGAAATGCGGCAAGGTCCGAAGTCAGGCGTCGCAGCGGGAACAGCAAGGCCTGCGAGGATTCCACTTCATAGCCCAGCTCGATGCGCAGTTCGAACACATCCGGCGGCTGATACGGCTGCAGTACAAAGGCCCGCTCGCCGAGCAAGGCATCCAGCTGCCGCAATACATCCGGCGCAAAGCGCCGGTTGATGCTGGCCCGTGGCAAGCCCTGCAATTGTTTGACGGTGCGGATACCCATGCGTGCGAACGCCGCCGAGGCACTGGCACCAAAGCCAGCCCGCGCTACCGGCAGCTGCCCGAGCAATGCGGCCAAGCCAGCCTCATCCACGCTCAGACCATCGCGTGCATTGGTCAGTGCGCGGGCAGCCACCGGGTTGGGTGCCAATGCGATGCGGTGACGGAAACCCAAGGCGTCCAACTCCTGCCGCAGACGCGCCTCGAACTTCGGCCACGGCCCGAACAGCGCCAGGCTGTGCTCGATTTCGATGATCAGCGACTGCGCATACTGCAGGCTTACCTGCGAACTGAATTGATACGCCCAGGCGGCAAGGAAGCGATGCCACTCTGACTGCGCGTCCGGCTCATACGGGTGTATCTCAAACCCGGTTGCCAATGCCTGCGCCGTCACCAGCGACTGCCCCGCCTTCAAGCCCAAAGCTGCCGCTGCGGGATTGACCGCATGCAATACCCGGCGCTGGCTGGGCCCACTGATCAACACCCGCGCGGCCTCCGGCTCAGCGCAGCCCCGCAGCACGCCGTCCATGGCCAGGTGTGGCAACAGGATGCAGGCCCAACGCATGGCTTACTGCCCCCGGGAAAAAGGCAAGGGGCGCGGCGGCACCATGCCACCGCGACACTTCAACACCCGCAGCTGCGCTGGCTGCGCATCGATGGCGATACGCAAGGCAGCTGGCGAAGGATTCCTGGCCGCCTGCAACGGCCGGCTGGCAAAACCCAGCGTCTGCCCTGATTCGGCTGCCACCTGCAGCCGTCGCAAGGCTTTGTCCTCGGCCATCTGCGGCCAGCACAGCACGGCCCCGCAGCTACCCGAACGCAGGCATTGTTCAGTCGCCCATAGCGCATCACGCTGCTCATTGGCCTGCACCACCTGCAACTGGCGCAGGTCGATACCCGCCGCCTGCCAGGCCGGTGCATACGGAACATGCGGCGGTGCCACCAGCACCACGCGCTCACCAGCCTGGGTCAAGCGGGCCAGCGAGGGCCATAGCAGCTGCAACTCACCGACACCTTCGGCCGGCAACAGAATCTCGCTCAGCGCGGACTCCGGCCAGCCACCGGTAGGCAGCGCCTCATCCAGCAGCGCATGACCCGTCGGCTGGCGGCTGGCCGGCAGCGGCGCAGGCCGACCACGCCAGACCCGGCGCTCGTGCAGCAGGCTGTCGAGGGCAACAACCGCGCCCATCAGCCACGTCGGACCAGACCACAGAACACGCCTTCGATGGCGAAGTCCTGATCGTGCTGCACTTCGATCGGCGCATACGCCGGGTTGCGTGGCAGCAGCCGCAGCTGGTTGCCGCTGCGTGAGAGCCGCTTGATGGTCAGCTCACCGTCCAGCCGCGCGACCACCGTCTGGCCGTTGCGCGCATCGCTGCTGCGCCTGACGCCGACCAGATCACCATCGAAAATACCGTCGTCGATCATCGAATCGCCCTGCACCCGCAGCAGATAATCCGGGCGCGCGGCAAACAGGCGCTCATCCAGTGCCAGGGTATCCACCAGCTCCGCATCGGCGCCGATCGGTGCACCCGCCGCGACCCGCCCCAATACCGGCACCTGCAGCAGCTCCGCCCGGGGGGTCTGGCCCGCTGGGCGAATCCCGCGGGCCTGACCCGTAGCCACCTCGATCAGGCCAGCCTCGCTCAAGGCCAGCACATGCTTGCGTGCCGCGCCGCGCGACGCCAAGCCGCAGGCAGCAGCAATTTCAGCCAATGACGGTGCCTGTCCGTGCCCATTCACCTGGTCACGGATATAGCGAAGGATGGCGGCACGGCGCGGGCTGAGGTCAGTCATGGAGTACATTTGTACTCCATCTGCACAAAGCCCGCCAGCGGCTGAGTACCGCTATTCAGGTGAATACGGAAAACACATTGCCGCTGCTATCTTTCGCGCCATATGGACCGGAAAGCTTCCACGAAGTCGTACCCGTCCCTCCCGCAGGCATTGCGCAGCGTGCCGTTGCGTACCATTGCTCCAGTCACCACGCTGGCCTTGTTGTTCTTCGCGACCTGGCTCTGGTTTGACGGGCAACGCATTGCTGCCGGAGTCAGCTGCCTGTTGTCGGCGCTGGCCTTGCTGGCCAGCGTATGGATCCATCAGCGCAAGCCCAGGTTGGAACTGGGCGGCGTATTGCTATGCGTGGCGACGGTGGGCGGCTGCCTGCTCTCCGCCCGGCAGTTGGGCAACGACGCTTTGCCGTGGTCCTACCTGGCCTTGATGTCGAATTTCTTCATCGTCCGCAACCAGGTCGCCACCCCGCTCAACCTGACGCTGGTTGCCGGCCTGTTGCTGATGCCAGACCTGCTGCTGGGGCATGCCCCGCAGTTGCAGGCACTGATCGTCATCGTGCTGGTGTTCGGTTTTGGCTACCACTTCTCCCATCGCCTGCAAGGCGACCGCACGCGACTGGAAATGTTGGCATCGCTGGATACACTGACCGGCGTGCCCAACCGGCGCACGTTGGAAAAATCATTGCAGGCGCATATCGATGGCGTCCGCGATGAACGCTACCGGCAAGGCCTGGTGGTGATCGACATCGACAACTTCAAGGCGGTCAATGATCACTACGGCCATGGCGCCGGCGATACCGCCCTGTCCGACCTGGCCGCGATCCTGCGCTTTGAACTGCGTGAGAACGACCAGGTGTTTCGTTTTGGCGGCGAGGAGTTCGTGATTCTTGCCGATACCGGTAGCCATGAGGCCTTGCTCCGGTTCACCGAGCGCCTGCGCAAGGCGGTGTATGAATCGCTGCGTGGCCCAGGAGGTCGCATCACAATCTCGATAGGAGCGGCGATGTATGCCGGTGAGCAGCGCTGGCAGGATTGGTTCGCGCGCGCCGATGCCGCCTTGTATGAAGCCAAGGGCAAGGGCCGCAACAGCGTGGTGGTGACGGAGTAGCTTTGGCTTTGGCTTTGGCTTTGGCTTTGGTTTTAGCTTTGGCCCTGCCCCCTCCCTTGCGCCGCAGGCGTAGGGGAGGGTTGGGGAGGGGTAGCTTTCGCTTTGCTTTTGCCCTTGCTTCCGCAGTGCGCGCAGTGGACTTTCCGCGAGCCAGAGCCAGAGCCAGAGCAAAAGCCCCCTCATCCGGTGCTGCGCACCACCTTCTCCCGCAAGCGGGAGAAGGGAGCAAAAGCTGTAGCCAGAGCAAGCGCAAAAGCACAGCAAAACCAAAGCCAAGGCAAAGCCAAAACAACAACAGCAACAGCAGCAACAGCAGCAACAGCCTGAACAACAGCCGCAGCAACGGCCGAAGCTACCCCTCCCCCGCCCTCCCCTACGCCTGCGGCGCAAGGGAGGGAGAAAAAAAGGGCCGCTTACGCGGCCCTTCGTTTACAACATCAAGCAGCCGCTTCGATCACGAACGCAGCGGGATCACGCGGATCTCGACGCGGCGGTTCTGCGCGCGACCTGCATCGGTGCTGTTGTCGGCGATCGGATAGGCCTTGCCTGCGCCCAGGGTTTCAATGCGCTCGCGCTGTACGCCCTGTGCCGACAGATACGCCGCTACTGCATCGGCGCGCTCCTTGGAGATGCGATTGTTCACCGCATCGGTACCAATGCTGTCGGTGTGACCGACCACTTCGATCATGGTCTGGTTGTACTCGCTCAAAGTGCTGGCAACACCATTCAGTGCGCCATAGAACTGCGGCTTCAACGTGGTCTTGTTGAAATCGAAGGTGATGCCGTCGGGCAGGTTCAAGGTGATGTTGTCACCGTCACGCTGCACGTCGATACCGGTGTTGGCAGTACGCTCACGCAGTGCGCGTTCCTGGCGATCCTGGTAGTTGCCGATAGCCGCACCGCCGAGTGCGCCGATACCGGCGCCGACCATTGCGCGCTGGCGACGCTCGGTGGCATCGCCGCCGCTGAGCAGACCCGCCGCAACGCCGATGGCCGTACCGATCAACGCGCCCTTGCCGGTCTTGTTCTGCTGCTGGGTCTGATTGCCGTACTGGTCCTGCTGCACATACGAGCCACCGGTAGCACAGGCCGAGAGGACGGCTGCCGCCACCAAGCCAATGGAAAGATTACGAACAACAGTAAGGGTGGTCATCTGAGTCTCCTGATAGGCCGGACTGGCCAGCGTGGATTTGCCGGGCAAGCATAAACATCACGACGCACCACCTGCGTGATCCTCAACCTTCGTCACAGGTGTCCATTCATCTAACTGTCTTGCACGTTAAGCCTGTGTCAGCGACAGCGCTGGTACGCAGCCAAGGCCTCGTCCCGTCCCTTTGCAAGATCCACCAAGGGCTGGGTCGGGTAGCTCGGCGCAAGCTCCGCCAGCAGCTGCGGGAACTGCCAGGGCGCAAACCGTGCTTTCAGCGGCAGCGCGGCCAGTTCCGGTACCCAGCGGCTGATATAGCGCGCATTGGGATCGAACTTCTGCGCCTGCGTCACTGGATTGAACACGCGGAAATACGGCGCAGCATCCGCGCCGGTGCCGGCGATCCATTGCCAGCCCATGCTGTTGTTTGCAAGATCGGCATCCACCAGGGTGTCCCAGAACCAACGGGCGCCCTCCTTCCAGTGCATGCGCATGTGCTTGCACAGAAAACTGCCCACCAGCATCCGCACGCGGTTATGCATGTAGCCGGTCGCCCACAATTCGCGCATGCCTGCATCGACGATGGGAATACCGGTGCGGCCCTGTTGCCAGGCCGCCAGCATCTCCGGCTGCGCCGGTTCCCAGGCAAAACGCTCGAAGCGAGGATTGAGGTTGGTGTCACTGGTCTGCGGGAAGTGGTGCAGCAGATGCCAGGAGAACTCGCGCCAACCCAGCTGGCGGATGTAGCCATCGATATCCGCATCACGGCCAGCACTGCGCATGCCTTCCAGCGCATGGGCGATACGCCACGGCGCGATCTCGCCGAAATGCAGGTGTGGCGACAACAGCGACGTACCCGTGCGATCCGGCAGATCGCGCTGCTCGCGGTAGCCATTGAGCGCACCGTCGGCGAATACCTCCAGCGCCTCCTGTGCACCGCCCTCACCAGGCTGCCAGTGCTCCCAGAAACCGGCATCCCAACCGAGCCGCGGTTCCAGCGCAAGCGCCTGCAAGGGCAAGCCTGACAGCTTTGGCGAGCTCAGCTTGCGCGGCGCTTCGGACAAGGCAGGCAGACGCCAACGGGTCAGCGCGTTGCGCCAGAACGGCGTGAACACCTTGTACGGGCCACCTTGCAGCGTGGCCAGTTCCCAAGGTTCAAACAGCAGATAGCCGTTATGGCTTTCCACCTGCAGTCCCTGCTCGCGCAGGCCACGCTTGATGGCTGCGTCACGCGGCTGCGTGGCAGGTTCGTACTTGCGATTCCAGTAGACCGCTACCGCGCCGCTTTCAGCAATCAACGCCTGCAGCTGCGCCATGCTGTCGCCGCTGCGCAGCAGCAAGGCCGAGCCGATGGCGCGCAACTGCGCGTCGAGCTGCTGCAGCGAATGATGCAGCCATGCGTCGGAAGCCGCTCCGGGCACCCATGCGCCCTCCTCCTGCGGCGCATGGATGTAGACCGGCACGATCTCATGACCGGCTTCAATCGCGGCCTGCAACGCCGGGTTGTCACGCAGCCGCAGATCGCGGCGGAACCAGACAATGGCGGTGGACATGCAGCAGCTCCCGCTTACTCGAATGAACCGACCGAATCGTGGCTCAGGTTGTCAAAGCGGGTGTACTCGCCGAAGAACTTCAATTTGCACGAACCGGTGGGGCCACCACGGTGCTTGCCGATGATGATCTCGGCCAGGCCCTTGTCCGGCGAATTTTCCTTGTTGTAGTAATCGTCGCGGTAGATGAAGACGATCATGTCCGCATCCTGCTCGATAGCGCCGGATTCGCGAAGGTCAGCCATCACTGGGCGCTTGTCGGTACGGGTTTCCAAGGAGCGGTTGAGCTGTGACAGCGCGATCACCGGCACGTGCAACTCCTTGGCCAGGCCCTTGAGCGAACGCGAGATCTCCGAGATTTCGGTGGCGCGGTTTTCGCTGTTGCCCGGCACGCTCATCAGCTGCAGGTAGTCGATCACGATCAGGCCCAGGTCGTGCTCGCGCTTGAGCCGGCGGCACTTGGAACGCAGCACTTCCGGCGACACGCCAGGCGTATCGTCGATGAAGATCTTGGTTTCCTTCAGCATGCGGATGGCGCCGGTGACGCGGCTCCAGTCCTCGTCCTCAAGCTGGCCGGTACGCAGGCGCTGCGCATTGATGCGGCCGTTGGACGAGATCAGGCGCATCGCCAGCTGCGATGCGGACATTTCCATCGAGAATACCGCCACGCCCTTCTTCGACTTGATCGCCGCGTACTCGGCGATGTTCAAGGCGAAGGTGGTCTTGCCCATGGCCGGACGCGCGGCAAGGATGATCAGATCGGTCGGCTGCAGGCCGGCCGTCATCGCGTCGAAATCGTTGTAACCGGTCGGCAGGCCGGTGATGTTGCCGCCGTTCTCGAAGCGGTTGCGCAGTTCCTCGAAAGCGTCTTTCAGTGCGCCAGGCATCGCCACGAAATCGGTGCGACCGCGCGCGCCCTGTTCGGCGATTGCGAAGACCGACTTCTCGGCGGTCTGCAGCAGTTCGGCGCTGTCCCGGCCTTCGGGCTGGAAACCGTCATTGACGATATCGGTGCCGACCTGGATCAGCTGCCGCAGCACCGCCTTGTCGCGCACGATCTCGGCATAGGCACCGATATTGGCGGCCGACGGCGTGGTGCTGGCCAGTTCGATCAGGTACGCGCCGTCGCCGACCATGTCCAGCTTGCCCTGCGACTCGAACCATTCACCCAGGGTCACCGCATCGAACGGACGATCACGCTCGGACAGCTCGCGGATCGCGCGGTAGATCAGCTGGTGGTCGCGCCGGTAGAAGTCCTTGTCGGTCAGCGCCTCGTTGACCCGGTCATAGGCCTCGGGTGCCAGCATCAGGCCACCCAGCACAGCCTGCTCGGCTTCTACCGAATGAGGAGGTACACGCAAGGCATCGATGCGCTGCTCGCTGCGATCGGAGCGGTCATTGCGGTCACCGCGATCGCGGTCGGAACGGAAACCAGTACGGGCGGACATGAAAAGCGTTATTCCTGCAATAAGGCCGTGCGGCCATGGTAGGTGGGCATTGCCCACCGGGATACGTACAAGTCTGTGGATAACCTGTCCACAACCCAAGCCTGCATGGGCGTGGGGTTGGGCTGGCATACAGAAACAAGCACCCGACGCCGTTGCAGCGCCGGGTGCGGATTATCGCATGGGCAGCATCTGCACCGCCCTGCCGACGGTACCCTCAGGCCCGGTGCTGGCGCTCGATCCAGGCCAGGAACTTGTCGACAAAGCCCTGCAGGAACTGGCGTGTGCCATCGTTGCTGATACTGCCATCGGCGTCGATCAACCCGTCCTTGAAGTGCAGGAAGGCCTCCGGCTGCGGCATCACCGCCAGATCGACGAACACCAGCACATTGCGCAGGTGCTGCTGGGCCAGGGCGCTGCCGATGGCACCGATGGAGGTGCCGACCACCGCTGCCGGTTTGCCGGCAAAGGCGTTGTCGCCGTATGGGCGCGAGGCAGTATCGATGGCGTTCTTCAGCACGCCGGGAATCGAACGGTTGTATTCAGGAGTGACGAACAGCACCGCATCGGCGGCACGCACCTGGTTCTTCATGCGCGTACCCTGCGCCGGGAACTGGCTATCGTGATCCTGGTTGTACAGCGGGATGTCACCGATCTGTATGTAGTCAAACTTGACGCGATCACCGGCCAGCTTCTCCAGCGCCAGCGCAAGCCGCCGGTTGATGGATTCCTTGCGCAGACTGCCGACGAAAACCGCGATCTTGTACTGGCTCATGACCACCTCGCTCCGTAGGAAGGACACAGGCTAGCCAGAATGGGCTTCGCAACAGGTGAAGGCAATGCCCTGGCAGACTACCCGCGCAGGAAGGGCCGTATCAAAGACGCAGGCGGCCAGTAATCCCGCCGTAGGCCAGCTTCACCGTATCGAAGCCATACTTCGACTCCAGCCGCTTGATGATGAAATGCCCGCGTGCCATGTCCTGGTAGTAAGCGGTGAACATGGTGTTCAAGGTCGCGCCAGCCACCGCACCGATCACCGGTACCGCCTGCGCGACGAACTTCTCCGATACCACCACACCGAAGCGGGCGGCGATCTTCTCGACGATCCTGGCCAGCCACTTGCCGGCTTCTTTCGGGCCCAACCCAAGCAGCACGCCGTGGCTGCCGCTGATCGCAGTACCGGCCAACTCCGCCGACAGATGACGCATCACCTCGGTGGTGAAGCCACGCGCCAGGTAGTAGCCGGTCTCGCTGGCATCGTCCTGGCCGGAATTGCCACCCAACGCGAACACTTCCAGACAGGCCTGCCTGGTCGCCATCTCGTTCAGATCGAAACCTTCACTGCGGGCGACGTCGGCCACCGCGCGCATGATGATGGTGGTCGACAGCGGCAATTCGATTGCCAGCGCCGGCAGGCCGCCCGCCCCGCCCAGCGCACCGGACGCTGCCGCCGCCAGCTTGTGCAGGCGCGGCGATGCCGGCTTGCCGGGCTGTTTGTCGTCCATCGTCCACAGTGCCGTCTGCGCAGCCTTGTACAAGGCTGCCTCGGTGACACCCTGGATGCGCGAAGACACCGCATTGGGCAGCTTGCGCACCGCGAACTCCAAGGGCCCGCCGATCAGGTTGGCCATCTTGGCGGTGAGCGTGGGCGACTCGAGCAAGCCTACCGCACGCTCCAGATCGGCCAGATCCTGCGCGTTGTCATGCAGACGCAGAGCAAGCTCGTTCATCTGATTCAGCCTGCTTCCGGCAAACCCGCCAGCACGCCCATGAACTTCCGATAGTGGCGCAGCTCGGCAATGGAATCATGCACATCACTCAGCGCGGTGTGGCTGGAGGTCTTGGTGACCCCAGCCGCCACTGCAGGCGACCAGCGCTTGGCCAGTTCCTTGATGGTGGAGACATCCAGGTTGCGGTAATGGAAGTACTTCTCCAGCCGCGGCATCTGCCGGTGCAGGAAGCGCCGGTCCTGGCAGATCGAATTGCCGCACATCGGCGAGGCGCCGGCCTTGATCCAGTCCTGCAGGAAGGCAATGGTCCTGGCTTCGGCCTGGCCAACCGTGGTGGTGCTGTCCAGCACCCGCTGCCACAGGCCGGAGCGCTGGTGCTGGTTGCGGTTCCATTCGTCCATCGCTTCCAGCGTGGCGAGGGAATGGTTGATGGCGAACTCAGGGCCTTCGGCCAACACATTGAGTTGACCGTCGGTGACGACGGTTGCGATCTCGATGATGGAATCGTTGTCCGTATCCAGACCGGTCATCTCCAGATCAATCCAGATCAACCGATCATTGCCCGCGCTGTTGTCCGCCATGTGCTGCCTCATGCTTGGGGCCGGCGGTCAAGCACCGCGCGGCCGGAATATCGAAGCGCACATGATACCCCTGCCCACGGTAGGGGCTGCGTCAAAGATCGCCAGGGGTCAGCAGCGGGCGCCCGCGCTTGGCCCGGAAATAATTGGTCAGGCGCAGGCTGGCCTCCTGTGCCAGCACCCCACCCTGCACCTGCACGCGATGGTTGTGCCGTGGGTCGGCAAGCAGATCGAATACGCTGCCGCAGGCGCCGGTCTTGGGATCGGTGGCAGCAAACACCACGCGTGCGATGCGCGCATGCACCAAGGCCATCGCGCACATCGCGCAGGGCTCCAGTGTCACGTACAAGGTGCTGCCGATCAGACGGTGATTGCCCAGCGCCTTGCCGGCGTGGCGCATGGCCACGATTTCGGCATGCGCGCTGGGGTCATGGTTGGCGATATTGAGGTTCCAGCCCTCGCCCAGCAACGCGCCATCGGCACCCACCAATACCGCGCCAACCGGGATTTCATCGAACTCGCGCTGCGCACGATCGGCCAGCGCCAGCGCGTGGCGCATCCACTGTTCGTCGTTGAGGGCTGGATCAATCTGGGACATGCTGGGAACACGGGAATGGAAGCGGCGCAAGGGTAGCGCAGATGACCGCTGCCTGCTGCTTCACGGCCCGAGCAGCAGGCGTTTGCCTGTGGGAGCGGCGTAAGCCGCGAAGCTGACGTTGCCTGATGAACCGCGTGCTTCGCGGCTGACGCCGCTCCAACAAACAAAGCCGCCCAGCATTGGTTCTGGACGGCTCGAGTAATTTGAATGAACCGCATCGAGGCCAACACGCGGCCTCGCTGCATCTCCGGAACAGGCAATCCTGGTGCTATGAGGTCGTGGCACTCTCACGCTGCTGCATCGAAACCCGGTTCCTGCCACCGCGTTTGGATGCATACAGCATCTCATCCGCTGCCTTCAGCACGGCTTCTATCTCAAAACTGCTCTGCGGCCAGTTGGCCACGCCCAGCGAAATCGTGATCGCGCCGACCTTGGCGATCTTCATCTCCGCCACCGCCACACGCAGACGCTCGGCCACCTGCGCCGCTGTTGCCGAGGTGGTGGAAGGCAGCAGGATCAGGAACTCCTCGCCGCCGACACGCAGCGGAACGTCATAGGCGCGGCAGGCCTCGCGCATGCGCTGCGCAAGCTGCTGCAGGACCGCGTCACCGACGTCATGGCCATAGCCGTCATTGATCCGCTTGAAGTGATCGATGTCGATCGAGATCACCGAGAACGTATTGCCCTGGCTCTCGAAGTTCGCCAGTGCTTCCTCCAGGCGACGGCGGTTGCCCAGCTTGGTCAACGGATCGGTGGTGGTGTCTTCACGCAATTTGCTGAAGCTCTTGTGGATGGCATCCACACCGACCAGCAAGGCCTTCTTGAGCTCGCGCGACTCGAAATACCACGACTTCACCGAGCCAATGTCCTTGGCCGAGGACGGATCTTCCATGTTGCGCGCCCCATCGGCCAACAAGCGCAATGGACGCGAAATCAGTCGCGCGCTCCACAGGACCAGGATCAAGGTCAGAATCGTTGCTGGCAGCGCCCGGTACAAAGTGCTCTGCATCAGCTGGGTCAGGGGGGCGAGCGTGACCTCCTCGGGGCGCTGGGCGACGATGCCCCAGCCGGTCGAGGCGACCGGCGCGTAGCCAGCCAGCATTTTCACGCCTTGTGAATTGACCGCATGTCCTTTCCCGGCCTCGCCCGAGGCAACGCGGTCGACCACGGTGTTTTTCTCCACGAAATCACCGATCCGGTCCGGATTCGGGTGATAGATGATGCGCTTCTGCTTGTCGACCACGAACAGGTAGGACCCATCCACGTAGAAGTGCTGCCCGAGCAGGCGATCAAGGATGTTTTCCTTCTGCAGGTAGATCGCACCACCGATCGCACCAAGATAGCGGCCGGACGGCGAAACTATCGGGTGATTGATGAAGACGATGAAATTGCCGGTCGCGGACTGGTACGGCGCGCTGATCAACGGCCGCTTCTCACGCAAGGCAGTCTTCACCGCCTCGCTGCTGAGTACCCGCCCCTGCAATCCCAAGGTTTCGGGAGAGGTCGCAAGCACCTTGCCGCCGGCGTCGAAGATGGTGATGGAATTGAAGCTCTTGCTCATCATGCGCAGGCGCGCGGCTTCTTCCCCCAGCTGGGAGACATCGTCCATTTTCATCGCGAGCAGCTGCGCCGTGTAGGCCAGTTGCAGCTGGGACGCCTGCAGGAAGTCCTCGGTGCTCTTGGCCAGCTTGTTGGCGTAGGCGTAGTTACCGTCCAGCGTCGTGTCCACCAGCTGCTGCCGCTGCACGGTGTAGCCTGCATAGAAGGTGTTGGCGAACGGCACCAGTGCTCCGATCAGGGTGAGCACCAAAATAAGTTTTCGTAAATCCATGGATCCCAACGCGGACGCTTGAAGGTGTTGCCGCGACGAACCCACGCATGCCCGGGCGCGCAGCTCCCCCAAGCTGTGTTCATTTTACCAGCGGAACTGTCTGGTTTGACCGAAACCGGTGTCATTCCGCTGCGAGCAGCTGGCCAGGTGACCTGCCGTCACCCACAAAAAAGCCGCTGATGTCAGCGGCTTCTCTGGATATCTGGCGGGCAAAGTGGGATTCGAACCCACGGAAGGTTTGACCCTTCGCCGGTTTTCAAGACCGGTGCCTTAAACCGCTCGGCCATCTGCCCGTAACGTAGTGCTTCCTCGGATAACGCTCCGGGGCGCGCATTCTCGCATGCCTGCGGGGTTTTTTGTTCAACCAGCTTCGATTGCCAGCGAACCGGCCATCGACGCGCGGATCTTTTCCTTGGCCCGCTCGCAGGCACCGCCACAGTGCAGGCGTGAAGCCTCCAGTTCGGTTGGCAGGTGCTCGGCCAGGAAGTCGATGAACACCCGCACCGCCGGCAACAGCCCGCGCCGCGAGGCGAACACTGCATGGCAGATGCCCTGCGGCAGCGACCAGTCCGGCAACACCACTTCCAGCTCGCCGTTGCGCACGGCCTCGGCGCAGACAGTTTCCGGCAGCATGGTGATGCCAAAACCATCCTTGACCATCGCCTGCAGCAGCGGGAAATCGAAGCCGGCCACGCGCGGCTGAAGCTCGACCCGGCGCACTTCACCACCCGGCCCGTGCAGCTCCCAGCGCTGGCGCGCCTCGTCTTCGCTGATGCTCAGGGTCACGTGGTTGCCCAGGTCTTCCGGCGATGCCGGCCGCCCTGCCCGATCCAGATATGCCGGGCTGGCAACCAACAGTTCCTGCACCTGGCCGAAGCTGCGCATCACCAGGCTGCCGTCGTCATCCAGGCGCGAACGCACGCGCAGGGCGACGTCGTAGCCTTCATTGATGATGTCGACGCGGCGATTGCTGATGTTCAGCTGCAGCCGCACCTTCGGATACTGCTCGAGGAACTTGGGCAGCAGCTTGGGCAACTGCATCTGCGCCAGCGACACCGGCACGCTGGCACGTACCAGTCCGCGCGGCTCGGCGCTCAGCCTGTCCACGACCTCGCGTGCAGCCTGTGCTTCGGCCAGCATGGTCTGCGCATGCCGATGCACGCTCATGCCGACATCGGTGACCGCGAAGCGCCGCGTGGAACGCTGCAGCAGGCGCACACCAAGATCGGTCTCAAGCTGGCTGATGCGCCGGCTGAGACGTGACTTCGGAATGCCCAGCGCCCGCTCGGCGGCAGCAAAACCGCCATGGTCGACCACCATGGCGAAGTAATAGAGGTCGTTGAGGTCCTGCATGGATTGAGCCCATCATTGGAACGAACCGGTAAATTTAATCACCTTTGTCCTGTATTTACAAATCAGACCCCAAACAGTCCTGATTGGAGGTTCAGGGTGTCGGTTGCCAAACGCTGTCGACGGCCATTCATTTTTGAAGGCCAAAGCGTCCGGGGGCGGCACGCTGTTGTAGGAGCGGCGTCAGCCGCGAAGCTGGCGATCCTTGTGGTCGACGGTTTTCGTGCAATTTCTGCGCTGCTGGCTTCGCGGCTGATGCCGCTCCTACAAGGCGCTACAGCTTTGCAGCGTTGGGGGTAGCGATTGAAGCGCCATCGAGCAGGCTTCTGCCGAGCATGGCTCGGCACTACCAGTGCTTGGCTGCCTGCTTTTGTGGGAGCGGCGTGAGCCGCGAAGCCCGGAATCCTTGCGATTGCGGGCTTTTCTGCAATTCCAGCTGATCTAGCTTCGCGGTTTACACCGCTCCCACAAGGGTCAGGAGCCTTGTGGGCACGGGCACCGATGCGTTATCGGGCAGGCCGTTGCCGAGCATGGCTCGGCACTACTCAGCCCGCGCTCAGGCGATGCGTTCAGCGCCACCCATGTACGGACGCAGCACTTCGGGAATGGTGATCGAGCCATCGGCATTCTGGTAGTTCTCCATCACCGCGATCATCGCCCGGCCTACGGCCACGCCCGAGCCATTGAGGGTGTGCAGCAACTCTGGCTTGCCGGCGGGATTGCGCCAGCGCGCCTGCATGCGGCGCGCCTGGAAATCACCACAGTTCGAGCACGAGGAGATCTCCCGGTAGGTCTGCTGCGACGGCAGCCAGACTTCCAGATCGTAGGTTTTGATCGCCGAGAAGCCCATGTCGCCAGTGCACAGCAGCACCTTGCGGTACGGCAGGCCCAGCTTCTGCAGCACCGCTTCGGCGCAGCCGGTCATGCGCTGATGCTCGGCTTCGCTGTCTTCGGCGGCGCACACGCTGACCAGCTCCACCTTCTCGAACTGGTGCTGGCGGATCATGCCGCGCACGTCGCGACCGCCGCTGCCAGCTTCGGAACGGAAGCACATCGAATGCGCGGTCATGCGCAACGGCAGACGCTCGGCGTCGATGATCTCGTCGCGGACGATATTGGTCAGCGGCACTTCCGAGGTCGGGATCAGGTAGCGGGTGGATTCACCCAGCGCAGTCTTGAACAGGTCTTCCTCGAACTTGGGCAGCTGGCCGGTGCCGCGCAGCGAGTCGGCGTTCACCAACACCGGAACATTGGTTTCTTCGTAGCCATGCTCGTTGCTGTGCAGGTTCAGCATGAACTGACCCAGCGCACGGTGCAGGCGGGCGATCGAGCCGCGCAGCACGGTGAAACGCGCACCGGACAGCTTGGCGGCGGTTTCCGCGTCCAGGCCGTTGTTGCGGGCGCCCAGCTCTACATGGTCAAGCACCGGGAAATCGAACTCGCGCGGGGTACCCCAGCGCAGCTGCTCGACGTTCTCGCTCTCGTCCTTGCCGGCCGGCACATCGGCGGCGGGCAGGTTCGGGATACCCATCGACAGGGTCTCGATCTGCTCGCGCAGCACGTCAAGCTGCGCCTCGGAGCTCTTCAGCTCATCAGCGAACGCGGCCACTTCGGCCATGATCGCCGACACATCCTCGCCCTTGGCCTTGGCATGGCCGATCGACTTGGAGCGGCTGTTGCGCAGGCTCTGCAGCTCCTGGGTGCGCACCTGGATGCGCTTGCGGTCAGCCTCCAACGATTCGAAGGCGGCCACATCCAGCACGTAGCCGCGCGTACTGCGCAGGCGTTCGGCAAGTTCGGCGGGCTGCTGGCGAAGAAGGGCTGGATCAAGCATGGCTGGGCACTGTGTACGGGTGTGAGCCATAGATTATCGCGCGAACTGCGTCTGTCTGCCGCGTGATTCACCTTTCCTGTGCAAGAATCGGCCTGATCCACACGGTCAAGACCATGTCCGCCCCAAGCTCCCGCTCCGACCAGAACTTCACGTTTCACCTGCCCCGCAGCAGTTTGAAGATCGCCGGTATCGCCTTTGGCGTAGGCATATTGCTGTTCCTGGTGGTCTGGCTCAATGCCCGCCGCCAGAACGAGTTCTACCGCGCCGATCCGGCTCAGCCGCAGGCCAACAGTGCGGTACTGGCGCCCCTGCCGGCGCCATTACCTGCCGGTGCCGGTGCCAGCGACATGCCCGATGCGCGTCCGGAGGCCGTGGAAGAAACCCCGGAACTGGTGGAAACCGCGCCTGCCCCGCCGCCGCAACCCATCGCCGAGACGGCACCGGTTGAGACCCCGCCCACAGCGCCAGTCGCTGCAGCGGCTCCCAGCGACCAGCCGGTGCCACTGCCTGACCAGAGCCCTGCCCCGGAATACCCTGCAGCGGCGTTGCGCCGTGGCGAAAGCGGCACGGTGATCGTGCGCGTGGATGTCGATGCCAGCGGCGCGCCGCTGGACGTGCGGGTAATCCAGCGCAGTGGCTCGCGCGAGCTGGATCGTGCCGCGCAGGAAGCCGTTCGCAACTGGCGTTTCCAGCCAGCGCAAAGCAATGGCCAGCCCATGCAGGGCAGCCTGGAAATCCCGTTCGACTTCAAACCGGCGCCTTAAGCTGAACCCCGGCTCCCCAACGGGGCCGGTTCATGCCAAAAGTCATTCGCCGTTTGGGAGTGCAGGACCAGACTTGCTGCGTAGACGTTACGCAGAGCCCCCATGTCGATGTCCAGCATCCCGCACCAGCACAGCGCAAGCCATGATCCAGCAGCAGCACGCCCGCACGGCGTTGCTGTAGCTTGGCTGTGGGGCCTGTTGGCGGTGGCGGTACTGGGTATTTTCAGCTTGGTGGGCTACCGCAGCCTGCAGACACCAACAGAAACCGGCCCGGTGTCGATCACCACGGCCGATACCACCACGGTGGTCAGCATTGCCGGCAATCGCGATGCCGAGCCACTGCCCAGCAATCCAACGCCGGACTACCCTGCCGCCGCGCTCAATGCCGGGCTCGAAGGCGACGTGATCGTGCGCCTGCAGATAGATGCCAACGGCCGGGTCAGCCAAGCGATGGTTGTCGGACACGAGGGCGGCGTGGATCCAGCGCTGGATCAGGCCGCCATCCAGGCGCTGCAGCACTGGCGCTTCCAGCCCGCGATGCGGGATGGTCGCGCCATCAACAGCGTGGTGCAGGTACCCGTCGAGTTCAGGACCGGACGCTGAGCCCGAAACCGGCGCCGCTGGCCAGGCTGTCAAAGCCCGGGAACGAGGTCGCCACGTTGGCGACATCATTGATGCGCACTTCACCGGTGCTGAGCTGACCGGCAATGGCAAAAGCCATCGAAATGCGGTGATCGCCGTGGCTCTCGATGGTGCCGCTGCCCAGCGGACCACCGAAAATGGTCGCACCATCCTCAGTTTCGTCCACGCGCAGGCCCAGGTCACGCAGGCCGGTGGCCATCGCCGCAAGACGATCGGATTCCTTCACCCGCAGTTCGGCCGCACCGCGCACCACGGTCTGGCCTTCGGCGGCAGCGGCAGCCACGAACAAGGCCGGGAACTCGTCGATCATGTCCGGTACCAGCGCCTCCGGAATCTCAGCGCCCTTGAGCTGGGCATAGCGCACAACCAGATCTGCGACCTGCTCGCCACCGTGCTCGGCATGGTTCTCCTCGGTGATGTCCGCGCCCATCAAACGCAGCGCAGCCAGCAGGCCGGTGCGACGCGGATTCAAGCCGACCGAACACAGTCGCACTTCCGACCCGGGAATGACGCTGGCCGCAACAATGAAGAACGCCGAGGACGAGAAGTCCGCCGGCACTGAAATGTCGGTCGCGCGCAGGCGCTGGCCGCCGCGCAGGCGCGCCTTGCCCGGTGCGAACTCGATCTCCACGCCGAATGCACGCAGCATGCGCTCGGTGTAATCGCGGGTTGGATGCGGCTCGACCACTGATGTCTCGCCTTGCGCATACAGGCCAGCCAGCAGCACCGCCGACTTGACCTGCGCACTGGCCACCGGCAATTCGTAATCGATGCCGTGCAGTGTCTGGCCACCATGGATATGCAGCGGCGGCGTTCCATCGTCCTGGGTATCGATGCGTGCGCCCATCTGCGCCAGCGGCCCGGTCACCCGGCGCATCGGCCGCTTGGACAGCGACGCGTCACCAACCAATGTGGTGTCGAACGGCTGTGCGGCCAGCAGGCCTGCCAGCAGGCGCATGCCGGTGCCCGCATTGCCGCAGTCCAACTCACCGTGCGGGGCTTTCAAGCCATCCACGCCCACGCCATGAACGATCCGCTGCGACGCCGACGGCGTTTCAAAACGCACGCCCATCTGCTCGAAGATATGGGCGGTGGCGCGGGTGTCCTCGCCTTCCAGGAAACCATCGATATGCGATACGCCATCGGCCAACGCGGCGAACATCACCGAACGGTGCGACACCGACTTGTCACCGGGAATGGCGAGCGTGCCCTGCAGGGCGGAACCTTTGCGTGCAATCCAGTAGGGCTGGGAACTCATGCGGTCTCTCTAGTATTCAGTGCGCCAAGGCGCGTCAGCAAACCCTTCTCCCTCCGGGAGAAGGTGCCCGAAGGGCGGATGAGGGTGCGGGAGCACATGGCTGCAGCGAATTGAAGACTCTCGGCCAGCCAACCCTCACCCCAACCCCTCTCCCGCAGGGAGAGGGGCTCGAAACTCAAGGCACGGCGACCGGGTAGGAGCCGAGCACCTTGATCTGCGCCGAATGCGACTTGAGCTCGGCCAGCGCGGCCTGCATCGATGCGTCTTCGATATGGCCGGCCAGGTCGATGAAGAAGCCGTACTCCCACTTGGCCTGGTGCGACGGCCGCGATTCGATGCGGTTCATGCTGATGCCATGGCGCGCGAACGGGCTGAGTACGTCGAACAGCGCGCCCGGCTTGTCGTGGATGAAGACCAGCACCGAGGTACGGTCATGGCCCGACGACGGGAACAGCTGGCGGCCGATCACCAGGAAGCGCGTGGTGTTGTCGGCGTCGTTCTGGATCGGCTTGGTCACCACCTTCTTCAAGCCATACACATGCCCTGCACTTTCACCGCCGATGGCCGCCGCGTCTTCCGCATTGCGGGCGCGTCGGGCACCTTCGGAGTTGCTGGACACCGGCACTTTTTCGGTCTTGGGCAGGTTGGCACGCAGCCATGCCGAGGTCTGCATGAAGGCCTGCGGATGCGCGTAGATGCGCTCGATGTCCTCGATGCGGCCAGTGCGCGAGAGCAGGTACTGCTGCACGCGTAGTTCGACTTCGCCACAGATCTTGAGGTTGGAGGTCAGGAACATGTCCAGGGTGATCTGGATCGTGCCCTGCCCGGAATTCTCCACCGGCACCACGCCGAAATCGGCGTTGCCGTTTTCCACTTCCTGGAAGATTTCTTCGATATTGGCCAGCGGCAAACCCAGCGCCGAGCGGCCAAAGTGCTTGTGCGCGGCCTGCTGGGTGAACGAGCCTTCCGGGCCGAGGTAGCCGATCTTCAGCGGCTCCTGCTGGGCCAGACAGGCCGACATGATTTCGCGATAGACGTGCACCAGCACTTCGTCACTGAGCGGGCCCTCGTTGCGGTCCACTACCATGCGCAGCACCTGTGCTTCGCGCTCCGGGCGGTAGTAGTCAACGGCTGCCGCCAGCTTGCCCTTGGCCTTTCCGACCTGATGGGCGAAGTTGGCCCGCTCGGCGATCAAGGCCTGGATGCTGCGATCGATCTGGTCGATCTTGGCGCGCACATCCGACAGTACCGGCTTGGCGACGGCCAGGGTCTCGGTGACCGCTTTCTTGCTGGCGGCGGTCTTCTTAACCGCAGCAGGCTTGCTCGCGGCTTTCTTGGCGGCAGGTTTGGCTGCGGTGGCCGGCTTGGCCTTGCTGGCGGTCTTGCTTGGCTTGGTCGCCATGGAATCGTCTACCTGTTACTGGCCGGCGCAGTGCGCACGGCGGGATTGGTTCAACCGTTGCGCTGCTGGAAGTCACGCATGAATGCTGCCAGCGCCTGCGCGCCTTCCAGCGGCATCGCGTTGTACAGCGAGGCACGAATGCCACCGACCGCTTTGTGCCCCTTCAGCGCCAGCAGGCCGGCCGCCTTGGACTCGCTGACGAAACGCGCATTGAGCTCGTCGCTGGGCAGGAAGAACGGGATGTTCATCCGCGAACGCACGGCCGCGGCCACGTCGTTGCGGTAGAAGCCGCCGGAGCCATCAATGGCGTCATACACCGCCGAGGACTTTGCCAGACTGAGCCTGGCGAAGGCTTCAACACCGCCTTGGGCCAGCATCCACTTGAACATCAGCCCAGCCAGGTACCAGTTCCAGGTCGGCGGCGTGTTCAACATCGAATCGCGGGCGACATGCGAGCGGTAATCGAAGATATCGGCACGCGGCTGGCCGGCGCGTTCCAGCAGGTCGCGGCGGATGATGACCACGGCAATGCCCACCGGGCCAAGGTTCTTCTGCGCGCCGGCATAGATCACGCCATAACGCGACACATCAATCGGCTCGGAGGCGATCGACGAACTGAAGTCGGCGATCAGCGGCACGTTGCCCACATCGGGTACGTCGCGGAACTCGATGCCGTGGATGGTTTCGTTGGCGGTGATATGCACATAAGCAGCATCGTCCGACAGCTGCCACTGCGAGCGCGCCGGGATATCCCGATAGCCACTGGCCTCACCGCTGGCGGCGATGTTGACGTCGACATAGGGCTGGGCCTGCTTGACCGCGGTCTTGCCCCAGTGGCCACTGACCACGTAGTCCACGCGTTGGCCCGGGCTGGCGAAATTCAGCGGCAGCAGTGCCTGCTGGGTGGTGGCACCGCCACCGAGGAACAGCACCGCGTAATCGTTGGGAATACCGATCAGGCGGCGCAGATCAGCCTCGGCCTCGGCCGCCACGGCCATGAAATCGGCGCTGCGGTGGCTGATCTCGACAATGGACGCACCTACGCCATTCCATTCCAACATCTCCGCCTGCGCCTGACGCAGGACCGATTCCGGCAATGTCGCAGGGCCGGCACTGAAATTGAATGCGCGCGTCATGTCACACCTGTTGAGCAGAACCCCTAGTATGCCGCAGCGCAACAGCCTTGGGCCATCCGGAAAAGGTTGCATCTGCACCCATTCCGGGCCGCTGTTTCAGCGCGGCCCATGCGGCGGGACAACGCCACCGGAACCGGTGCTCAGCGTGCCCCGAACAGCAACAAGGCGCTGATCGCCGCACCCAGCAGCAAGGCACTGAGCAGCAGCCACGGCCAACGCCGCGGCAGCCTGGGCTTGGCCGGTGCCAGCGTCGATGGCTTGAGCGCGACCGGCTCGTCATCCTCCTCCAGCGGGAACGCCACACTGGCCGAGGCCGGGCCCAGCGGAATTTCCAGCACAAAACGGTGGTTGCCTTCGAACACCACCTGATCGCCGGCCTGTAGCCAGCAATGGCGGGTGTTCACACCGTTGACCAGGCTGCCGTCAGCCGAGCCCAGATCGCGCAGCAGAACCTTGTCACCGTGCCGCTCGAAACGCGCATGACGCGCGGCGAAGGCCGGGTCGTCGATGAGAATGTCGCTGGCCGGATCACTGCCGATGACGCGCGGCGTGTCCAGGGTAAAGCTGCGGCCGTGATGGCGCCCACCTACCCCGCGCAACAGCACCCGCAGGTCGTCGCCAGCATCAGTCGGGGCTTCAGGGGGATGCGCCACCTGCTCACAGTCGCCACGCAGCAGCATTTCCGCGCCGTCGGCATATACCGAATCGCCTGCGCGCAGCAGCGCCATGCGCCGCACCGGACGGCCGTTGACGTGGATGCCGCGGCCGCCATTGGCAACCTGCAACCAGACCCCGCGCTGATCGGTACAGAACTGCGCCAACAGCAATGGGCCAACACTGCCGTCGCCCAACCGGACTTGACCCGAGGCGTGGCGCACAATGCGCTGGACACCCGGCATCAATGACTGATCCGGCTGCTGACGATTACTGAAATGGACTTGCAGAGTGCGCACCGGCAGCAGACTAGCAGGTCATCCGGTCATGCAGAAGGTGTACGCAAGGCTTGGACTACGCCGCGCCGGTCCGCACAATGGCGCATCTTTCTTACAAACAGCAGTCCAGGCCATACGCCATGTCCACCATTGATATCCAGCACGCCCATTCCCTGTCCGATGACAAGGCCCGCACCGCCATCGCCGAAGTCGCGGAAAAACTGCAGGAGCGCTTCGACGTGGCCACCCGCTGGGACGGCCCGGTGCTGCACTTCAACCGTTCCGGCGTGGACGGTGCCATCGAGCTGCTGCCGGGTGCGGTACGGGTCAAGGCCGAGCTTGGCTTCCTGCTGTCGGCAATGAAAGGCATGGTCGAGTCCGAAATTCAACGCGTGCTGACCGACAAGCTCGGCTGAGCGGGTACCGTCACACAACTCGAGCCGCCAAGCCGTTACGGTGTAGCTGACCTCTTCAACCCCGCACAGGAGCATCGTCATGACCACCTACGAGCAACGCCCGGAAGACGAGGACGACACCACTGGCGCGCAAGGCCAGGCCGAGCGCTTGACCAGGAAGGTGACCGAGTCGGCCCAGCAGGTCTGGCTGGCAGGCCTGGGCGCGCTGTCGCGTGCGCAGGCCGAGGGCAGCAAACTATTCGACACCCTGGTCAAGGAAGGCCAGGACAGCGAAGCCCGTTCCCGCGAGCAGTCTCGCAAAGGCGAAAGCCTGCGCGATACCGTGGAGAACACCCTGGGCCAGGCCCGCGAGCGCGCCGCCGGCACCTGGGACAAGGTCGAAAAGTCGTTTGAAGACCAGGTCCACAACGTGCTGCGACGCATGGACATCCCCTCGCGCTCGGACATCGAGGCGCTGAACGACCGCCTGGACGCCCTCAACCGCCGCCTTACCCGGGCCGAGAGCCGCGCCGCGCACGACGGGCAGCACGCTGAAGATCAATGATGTTGCAAAGCAGCATTGGTTGAGCAAGAATCAATCACCCGCCAGCAGTACCGCGCCGTAAGTCTCCCTCCCCTCACGGCATCGGATGGCGGGTTTTTCATGCCTGCGATTTGCCCAGGCGGCCGAAATCCGGGTTTCGAACCTGCCAGCGAGCGATAATCCACTGTTTACCGCGCCGCTCACGCAAGCAGCAGACGGCGGCCGCAAACGCTGGAGACACGCATGCACACCCCGCACCCGGATCCTGATCCCGGTACCCAGACCCGGCACGCCCTGCACGGCCACTACCCACGTGCCGAGACCGCGGATGACTTCCGCCGAAATCTGGCGCTGGTCCGCGAGCGCATCGATGCGGCCTGTCAACGTGTCGGCCGCGATCCGGCCGGCGTGCGACTGCTGCCGGTCAGCAAGACCATCGACGAAACCCATATCCGCCTGGCCTATCAGGCCGGTTGCCGCGTGCTGGGCGAGAACAAGGTGCAGGAGGCCCACCACAAGTGGGAGGCCATGCAGGATCTGGGCGACCTGCGCTGGTCGGTGATCGGACACCTGCAGACCAACAAGGCCAAGCTGGTGGCGCGCTTCGCCGACGAATTCCAGGCCCTGGACAGCCTGCGTCTGGCCGAAACCCTTGAACGTCGGCTGCAGGCCGAAGGCCGCTCGCTGGACGTGTTCGTGCAGGTGAACAGCTCCAACGAGGCCAGCAAGTACGGGCTGGCACCCGAAGCGGTCGCCGGTTTCCTGCAGGCCCTGCCGCGCTCTGGCGCGTTGCGGGTCCGTGGCCTGATGACCCTGGCCCTGTTCTCCGCCGAGCCGGCGCAGGTCCGGGCCTGCTTCGTTCGTCTGCGTGAGCTGCGCGATCAGCTGCGCCAGCACGCACCTGCCCACATCGGGCTGGATGAGCTGTCGATGGGCATGTCGGGGGACTTCGAGATCGCCATCGAGGAAGGTGCCAGCGTGGTCCGGGTCGGTCAGGCCATCTTTGGCGCGCGGGCGCTACCCGACAGCCATTACTGGCCGGCGACAACGCCTGCGGATTAATTCACGGGCGCAGTTCAAAAAGGCGAAGTCAGCCTGCTCTTACGGTCGTCAGGGAAGATAGACTGGGCGCCATCTATAGGCTTTCAGGTATGTCGATGTTTTCGTGGATTCTGGCCCTGTTGCTTGCGTTGCTCTTGTGGGGCCTGGCTTCTGCATACCTCTGGTTGGTCGCCCGCCGTCAAACCGAGCGCCAGCATGGCCTGGCGGCATTGGCTGGCATGCGCTGGCGCGAGTTTTCCCGCATCGTGCACCAGGCCATGGCCGAGCAGCGCGACCTGCAACCGCTGACCGACGACGATGAAAACGACCGCGGCACCAGCAGCGATTTCCTGCTGCAGCGCGGCGGCCAGCGCTGGCTGGTGTCGTGCAAGCACGGCCGCGCCTACCGCTTTGATGCGACTGCCATCCATGAGCTTGCCTCGGCCATCAGCCTGACCGGCGCCGCTGGCGGCCTGCTGATCACCGAAGGCCACGTTGAGCGCGACGGCCTGGCCGAGGCGGAAAAGCACTCGATCGAAATCATCGATGCGCGTCAGTTGTGGGAGCTGCTCAAGCCCTACATGCCCACCGAAGCGCACGAAACGGTCACCGGCATCGCCCGCCGCGAAGCGGTCCGCCACACAGGCATTGCCGGATTGGCGGCAGCGACCCTGGGCCTGCTGGCCGGCATGGGCTACATGACCATGCAAGGAGATTCCCCAGCAGCCGCACCGATCGACACGACACCGCAGGTTGTCGCCGAACCAACTGCCGAACCGGCAGCTCCAGCTCCAGCTGCAGCCGAGCCTGCCGCTGAGCCCAGCAAAGCCAAGCCTGCCGCCGCCGCAGCGAGCGCCCCCCACCCGGGCGACCTTGTGCAGGACCCGGACGCCGCCACCTTGCTGCGCTACCAGCAATCCGTTTCAAAAGCCCTGGCCGGCACTTCCGGCGTGGTCAGCGGCATCTGGTTGACCCGCTCCACCCTGTCGGTGGAACGCAGTGGCGATGACGCCCAGGTGTGGCCGCTGATCTGCCAGCAGCTGCAGCGCTACCCGGCGCTGCGCACTACCCGCGTGCAGCTCAACCCTCGCCCCGGCGTGGATGAGCCAGTGCGCTGGCGGCAGTGCAGCACCATCTGAGAGTCAGCAGCTTCCAGCCAGGCCATCGGCTCGGCTGGAGATTGAATCGGACGGATTGAATCAGACGCGCAGAATCAGCGGGCGCCCGGTGCGAAGCGGGCAATCAGGTCGTAGGCATCGCCCAGGAACATCTGCCGCACCCAGGTGATGGGCAGTTCGCCACGCCAGGTCTGGCGGTCAATGACCAGGCAAGCCGTGCCCACCGCAACCTTCAGCAACGCAGCCTCCTCGGCGGTCGCGGCCACCGCGCTGATGCGATGCTGGCCGCGCGTCCATGACACGTTCTGCAGCAGCCAGCTGCCCGGCGCATGGATGGAGAAATCCACCTTCAAGGTTTCCGGCACCGCTTCGGGATTGATCAAGCGGCGCTCCAACGCCAGCGGCTTGCCGTCGGCCAGGTGCAGGCAGCGCATCGCCAGCAACTTGCCGTCACCTACCAGTTGCAGCTCCTCGGCCGAGGTTTCCCTGGCCTTGCGGTGCGCGCGTTCCAGCAACTGGAAACCGTATTCATGGCCGCGGTCGGTAACCGCCACCTCGATGTCGGGGATTTCCAGCGCCACCTGCTCCAGGTGCGGCGGCTGCCGTGCAACGAAGGAACCTGCGCGACGGCGGCGTTCGATCATGCCGCTCTCCGCCAGCGCGGTCAGGACCTTGTTCACCGTCATCCGCGAGCAACCGTACTGTTCCATCAACTCGTGTTCGAACGGAATACGGAAGCCAGGCTCCCATTCGCCGCTGAGGATGCGGCCTTCGATGTCACTGCGGATGCGGTGATTGAGGGTGGGAGCTTTCTTGCCCTTCACTCGGGTTTCCTGAAAGAGACGGTGTCTGGCCGATAACCGACCTTAGCCCAGTATCCGCGCAAGCGCGGCACGGTAACGCGCGCTGATCGCATCGCGGTTCACGTGGCGACCATCGCGGACCAGGGCCCGACCGTTGCGCCAGACGCTGCGAAGGGCGCCATTACGTGCGGCGAACAGCCAGCTGTCAAGCAAGGCGTCACCGCTGCGATTGAGCAGGGCCGGATGCTCGGCATCCAGTTCCAGCAGATCAGCAGCAGCACCCACGCTCAACCCCGCCTGTACACCCAACGCCTGTGCGCCCCCTTCCCCTGCCTGCTGATAGAGCCAGCGGCCACTGGACAGATCGCCCGGCGAAAGTACATTTCGGCCCCGTAGCTGCAGGCGCTGGCCGTACTCGAGCAGACGCAGTTCCTCGGCTGCATCGATGAGTACATTGGAATCGGAACCGACGCCGAAACGACCGCCGGTCCGCACGAACTCGCGCATCGGGAACAGGCCGTCGCCAAGATTCGCCTCGGTGATCGGGCACAGTCCTACCACCGCCCCACTGTCCGCCATCAACTGCACTTCCCTGTCGTTGACGTGGGTAGCGTGCACCAGGCACCAGCGCGCATCGACAGCGGCATTTGCATACAGCCATTCGACCGGTCGCTGGCCGCTCCAGGCCAGGCAGGCATCGACTTCGCGGGTCTGCTCGGCAATATGGATATGGATCGGGCCCGGCGCCAATGCAACCAACGCCTGCAGCTCATCCGGTGTGCTTGCACGCAGGCTGTGCGGGGCCAGCCCCAGCACCGCGTCGGGCGTGTCTGCCAGGGCGCGTTTGCAGCCTTCAAGCAGGTCCGCAAAACCATCGATGTCGTGCAGGAAGCGCCGCTGCGCCGGCGTCGGCGCGGCTCCGCCAAAGTCGCTGTGCGCGTAGAACACCGGCAGCAGGGTCAGGCCCAGACCGGTGTCATCCGCCGCCGCCGCAACCCGTACCGACATTTCTGCATGGTCGGCGTAACGGCTGCCGTTTTCGGTGTGATGCAGATAGTGGAACTCGCCGACGCGGGTGAAGCCGCTTTCCAGCATCTCCATGTAGGCCTGCGCGGCAATGGCCTGGAAGGTTTCCGGGTCCAGCCGGTCCAGGAACCGGTACATCAGCTCGCGCCAGCTCCAGAAGCTGTCGCCGGAGCGCCCACCAACCTCGGTAAGCCCGGCCATCGCCCGCTGGAAGGCATGACTGTGCAGGTTACCCAGGCCCGGCACCACCACGTCCAGACGCTGCGACTGGCCGTCCCAGGCTTCGCCGGCAACCACTGCGGTGATTCGGCCGGCGACACTGTCGATGCGCACATCCTGCGCCCAGCCCTGCGGCAACAAGGCGTGGGCGGCGTGGAAACGAACCGTTGGGGCTGGCTTGATCGTTGTCACTGGACACTCTCCGATGGTCGCCGTTATTGTATATACAAATAGGCACGGAGAGGGACAATGCGCTGCGACACGCTATGGCACAACGCCAACCTGATGACCCTGGACGACGCCTCGGGCGGACTGGGCAACATCCGCGACGGTGTTGTCGCCGCCCGCGATGGCCGCATCCTGCATGTCGGGCCAGCAGCAGATGCCCCTGCATTTGAAGCCGATAACCGCATCGACTGCAATGGCCGCTGGATCAGCCCCGGCCTGATCGACTGCCATACCCATCTGGTCTATGCCGGCAACCGCGCAGGCGAGTTCGAGCAACGCCTGCAGGGCGTGACCTACGCACAGATTGCCAAGGCCGGTGGCGGCATCGTTTCCACCGTCAGCGCGACCCGCAATGCCGACGAAGCGGCCTTGATCGAGGCCAGCCTGCCCCGCCTGGATGCGATGCTGGCCGAAGGCATCACCACCATCGAGATCAAATCCGGCTACGGCCTGACCCTGGCCGACGAACGCAAGCAGCTACGCGTTGCGCGCGAACTGGGCGTGCTGCGCAAGGTGGAGATCGCGCCGACCTTTCTTGGTGCACATGCCGTGCCGCCAGGCTATGAGGCTCAGGCTTACATCAACGAAGTCTGCGCGGTGATGATTCCGGCAATCGCCGCGGAGGGGCTGGCCGATGCCGTCGACATTTTCTGCGAGAACATCGCCTTTTCGCCTGCGCAGGCGCAACAGGTTTTCGACGCCGCCAAACAGCATGGGCTGGCAATCAAGATCCATGCAGAGCAGCTGTCCAACCAGCACGGTGCGGAATTGGCCGCACACAATGGCGCGCTGTCCGCGGACCACATCGAACACCTGGATGAAGCAGGCATTGTCGCGATGCGCGCCTCGGGCACGGTCGCCGTGCTGCTTCCGGGCGCCTACTACTTCACCCGCGAGACCGTGTTGCCACCCATCCAGGGCCTGCGTGACGCAGGCGTACCGATGGCGCTGGCCACCGACAGCAACCCGGGCACCTCGCCGCTGACCAGTCCACTGCTGACGATGAACATGGGCGCCACGTTGTTCCGCATGACCGTGGCCGAGTGCATCGCCGGCTTCACCCGCGAAGCCGCGCGTGCCCTTGGCCGCGGCAACCGTATCGGCAAGCTGATGAACGGCATGGACTGCGATCTGGCCATCTGGAACATCGAGGCACCCGCCGACCTGGTCTACCGGATCGGCTTCAACCCCTTGCATGCCCGCGTCTGGCGCGGGCAAACCGTTTGAACGTCCCCCGCTTCAATCTCGCACTTTGAACCTCGCACTGCTGGAGCACGCATGAGCACTACCTTGACCCTCCTCCCCGGCCACGTTCCGTTGGCGCAATGGCGGCAGATCTATCGCGGCGCCAACGTGCGCCTGGATGAATCCGCCCAAGCCGCGGTACTGCGCAGCGCACAGGTGGTGGATGCCATCGTCGCCAAGGGCGAGCCGGTCTATGGCATCAATACCGGCTTCGGCAAGCTGGCCAGTGTCCGCATCGAGCGCGAGGACCTGGAAACCCTGCAGCGCAATATCGTGTTGTCGCATGCCGCCGGTGTAGGCGAGCCGATGCCGGTCGATGTCGTGCGACTGATGTTGGCGCTGAAGTTGACCAGTCTCGCGCAAGGCGCATCGGGCATTCGCCCGCAGACCTTGGCGCTGCTGGAAGCAATGTTGCAGAAGGATGTGGTGCCGGTGGTGCCCTGCCAGGGCTCGGTTGGCGCCTCCGGCGACCTGGCACCGCTGTCGCATCTGGCCAGCGTGATGATTGGTGTTGGTGAAGCCTTTGTCGGCGGCGTGCGGATGTCCGCCGAAGCTGCCTTCGCGCAGGCCGGTCTGCAGCCGTTGGTGCTGGGCGCGAAGGAAGGCCTGGCGCTGCTCAATGGCACCCAGTACTCGACCGCTTATGCACTGGCCGGTCTGTTCGAGATCGAAGTGGTGTTCCAGGCCGCACTGGTTACCGGTGCGTTGTCAGTGGAAGCCGCCAAGGGCTCGGACACCCCGTTTGATCCGCGCATCCACAGCATTCGCGGCCAGCGCGGGCAGATCGCCACCGCCGCAGTGCTGCGCGAGTTGATGCAAGGCTCGGCAATCCGCGAATCGCATCGCGACAATGACGTGCGCGTGCAAGACCCGTACTGCCTGCGCTGCCAGCCGCAGGTGATGGGCGCCGCACTGGACGTGATGCGCCAGGCCGCCACCACTCTGGAAATCGAGGCCAATGGCGTCTCCGACAACCCGCTGGTGTTCACCGACACCGGTGAAGCACTGAGCGGCGGCAACTTCCACGCCGAGCCGGTGGCATTCGCAGCAGACATGCTGGCGATGGCGGTCTGCGAGATCGGCTCGATCAGCGAGCGCCGCACCGCCATGCTGGTCGACCCGGCGCTGTCCGGCCTGCCGGCCTTCCTGACCCCGAAGCCGGGCCTGAACTCCGGCTTCATGATCCCGCAGGTGACCGCGGCAGCACTGGTGTCGGAGAACAAGCAGCGCGCCTATCCGGCCAGCGTCGACTCGATCCCGACCTCGGCCAACCAGGAAGATCATGTGTCGATGGCTGCGCATGGTGCACGTCGACTTATCGCTATGGCTGAGAACGCTGCCAATGTCATTGGTATCGAACTGCTTGCTGCAGGCCAGGGCTGTGATTTCCATGCGCCGCTGCGTTCGAGTTCGGCGCTGGAACAGGTGCGTTCTACCCTGCGTGCGCAGGTGCCTACTCTGGTGGACGACCGTTACTTCCACCCGGACATGGTTGCTGCGACTGCATTGGTACGCGCGGGCGCGTTGACGGCTGGCCTGGGTGTGCAGTTGCCGGGTGTTGATGTGACTGACAAGGCCTGATTGAAGCGTATGCAGAGCTGCCGGCTAGCGTTGGGGCTTTATCGCGAAGAGCGCCCTCATCTGCCCTCCGGGCATCCTCTCCCGCTTGCGGGAGAGGCGACAGCGAGCAGCGCTGCAATCTTCCAGACCAGGCTCAGTTCGCCGCGAGCTGCGATGCAAGCCCTTCTCCCGCCTGCGGGAAGAAGAGCCTGCCCCCGCGAAGGCGGGGGTGGCGCAAAGCGCCGGATGAGGGGGGCTTTTGACCTTCACCGTGTAAAGCGCCCCCCTTCTGCCCTTCGCGCATCCTCCCCCGCCAGCGAGGGAAGAACATTGCCCCCCCTACCCCAGGAATCCCCATGACGAACGCCACTGACTGGCTGCAGATCCACCACGGTCACGCTCCGCTTGTCGTCAGCTTCCCGCATACCGGCACCGAACTGCCTGCTTCGCGCGTTGGCCATTTCGTGTCGCCGTGGCTGGCACGCCGTGACGCCGACTGGTGGGTGCACGAGCTCTATGCCTTCGCCAAGGCAATGGGCGCGACGACGGTACGCACCGCCATCTCGCGCTCGCTGATCGACGTCAATCGCGACCCATCCGGTGCCTCCCTGTACCCAGGGCAGAACACCACCGGCCTGTGTCCGCTTACCACCTTCGACAACCAGCCGCTGTACCGCGCCGGGCATGAGCCCGATGACGCGGAGATCCAGTATCGGCGCGAAACCTGGTTCGACCCCTACCACGCGGCACTGGCCGGCGAGATCGCACGCCTGCGCGCGCAACATGAAACCGTGGTCGTCTACGACGCGCACTCGATCCGTTCCCTGATTCCGCATCTGTTCGATGGCGAACTGCCGCAGTTCAATATCGGCAGCGCTGGCCCCAGCGGCGCGCCGGATACCTCCTGCGACAACGCGCTGACCGACGTGGTCGAGAACCTGTGCGCCATGAGCGGCATGAGCCACGTGCGCAACGGCCGCTTCAAGGGTGGCTGGATCACCCGCCACTACAGCAATACCGCCAACGGCGTGCATACCCTGCAAATGGAACTGGGCTGCCGCGGTTACATGCACGAACCCGCACCCGAGGACGTGGACGAGCACAGCTGGCCCACGCCCTACGACCCCGAACACGCAAGCCCCGTCCGCAACACCTTGCAGCAAGTGCTTGGCGCTTGTCTGGAATTTGCTACCAGGAGAAATGCATGACCCGTCACGACCCCTCCCGCAACCCGCGTGCACCTCGCGGCAATACGCTCAACTGCAAGTCCTGGCAGACCGAAGCGCCGTTCCGCATGCTGCAGAACAACCTCGATGCCGAGGTCGCCGAAGACCCGACCTCGCTGGTCGTCTACGGCGGTATCGGCCGCGCCGCACGTGATTGGGAAAGCTACGACAAGATTCTGGAAACCCTGAGGCGCCTGGACGACAACCAGACCCTGCTGGTGCAATCCGGCAAGCCGGTCGGCGTGTTCCCCACCCACCCGGATGCACCGCGCGTGCTGATCGCCAACTCCAACCTGGTGCCGCACTGGGCCAACTGGGAGCACTTCAACGAGCTCGATAAGAAGGGCTTGATGATGTACGGGCAGATGACCGCCGGCAGCTGGATCTACATCGGCAGCCAGGGCATCGTCCAGGGCACGTACGAGACCTTCGTCGAGATGGGTCGCCAGCACTACGGCGGCAGCCTGAAGGGCAAGTGGATCCTCACCGCGGGTCTCGGCGGCATGGGCGGCGCACAGCCGCTGGCCGCGTCGCTGGCCGGTGCCAGCAGCCTGACCATCGAATGCCGCCAGAGCAGCATCGACTTCCGCCTGCGCACCCGTTACGTCGATGAGCAGGCCAGCGACATCGACGACGCCTTGGCACGCATCGCCAAGTACACGGCGAGCGGTGACGCCAAGTCGATTGCCCTGCTCGGCAATGCTGCCGAGATCCTTCCGGAACTGGTACGCCGCGGCGTGCGTCCGGACTGCGTCACCGACCAGACCAGCGCCCACGATCCGGTGCACGGCTACCTGCCGATTGGCTGGAGCGTGGAGCAATGGCTGGCCGAACAGCAGGCCAATCCGGAAAAGGTCCGCGATGCCGCCAAGGCTGCGATGCGCGTGCACGTTGACGCCATGCTTGCCTTCCACGCTGCTGGCATACCGACTGTCGATTACGGCAACAACATCCGCCAGATGGCCTTCGACGAAGGCTTGCAGAATGCCTTCGATTTCCCCGGTTTCGTACCTGCCTATGTGCGCCCGCTGTTCTGCCGCGGCATCGGCCCGTTCCGTTGGGTGGCACTGAGTGGCGACCCGGAGGACATCTACAAGACCGACGCCAAGGTCAAGGAAATCATCGCAGATGATCCCAACCTGCACCGTTGGCTGGACATGGCGCGTGAGCGCATCAGTTTCCAGGGCCTGCCAGCGCGTATCTGCTGGGTTGGCCTTGGCCTTCGCCACAAGCTCGGCCTGGCCTTCAACGAAATGGTGCGCAACGGTGAACTCAGCGCGCCGGTGGTGATTGGCCGTGACCATCTGGACAGTGGCAGCGTCGCCTCGCCCAATCGCGAAACCGAATCGATGAAGGACGGCTCGGATGCGGTCTCCGATTGGCCACTGCTGAACGCCATGCTCAATGTCGCCGGCGGCGCCACCTGGGTAAGCCTGCACCACGGCGGCGGCGTTGGCATGGGCTACTCGCAGCACTCCGGCGTGGTCATCGTCTGCGACGGCAGCGAGGCCGCCGACCAGCGCATCGCACGCGTGCTGTGGAACGACCCCGGCACCGGCGTGATGCGCCATGCCGATGCCGGCTACGACATCGCCATCAACTGCGCCAAGGAGAAGGGACTGGATCTGCCGGGCATCCTCGGCTGACCGAGCGCCTCTGGCCGTGAATGCAACGGGCAGGCCTGTGGCCTGCCCGTTGTGCTTTCCGTACTGAGGTCCAACGGGTTCGTGCCTGCCATGAGCCGGGCTGCCGCAACGCATCCAAACCCGGCATCACCCGCTTGTTGCAAGCCTGCGACCGACACAGACCTGCCGTTACGCGCATCCATGCGATGTGCTATTGAAGGCCAACGATCAAACCGATGGTCTTGCCATGCGTGGCTTGCTTGCCCTACTCCTGTTGCTCGGCGCGGGAACTGCCTCGGCCCTTGCCATGTCGCCCCCCGTGTCGGCGCGGCCTCAACCCGCCGATGTAGATACCGCAATGCCCGGGCTTGCAAGGCTCACCTTGAACCGCCTGCCCCACGGCGACGAGCAGCAACTGCTGGATACCCGTTTCCGACTGCAGATAGTCGCAGGCCAATACCTACAGGCGATCGAAAGCATTCACAAGCTGCGCGCATTGCGCAGCGATCCACCTCAGCAGCCACCGTTGTATCTCCAGTACGAGATCTACGCGAGCGCCAAACAGCTGCAGCAAACGCAACGGATCAGTTTCGCAGACGCATGGAAACGGCGTTTTGCAGACTACTTCCAGCAGCTCGATGACCCGACCGCCCTGAAGGCCGAGTTCGCCTTCGGCAGCAACCTGCAACGCCTGCGTGAACAGCGGGACAGGCTGGTCGATGCCACCGACAGTGTCACGACACTGAACGACGAGCAAGCCACCGCCCTGCTGCGTGCATGGCAGGTGCATGCCGCATACGCGGACTTTCTGCCGCTGGTGCCGCAGGCGATCAGTGAAGACGACGCGCGGCGTTACAGCATCGACCGCAACATCAGCATCACCACGCCCGATGGCGCACGCATCTCCGCCATCTCCGTGCATCCAGCCAAGGCCCGCAGACTACCGGTGCTGCTGACCTTCACCATCTATGCAAACGACGACTGGGCCTGGTCCGATGCCAAGACGATGGCTGCACACGGCTATGCCAGCGTGGTTGCCTACAGTCGCGGCAAGGGCCGCAGCCCTGATCCGATCCGTCCGTATGAGCACGACGGCAGCGATGCCGCAGCGGTGATTGCCTGGGCCGCTGCCCAACCATGGAGCAACGGCAAGGTCGGCATGTATGGCGGCAGCTACAGCGGTTTTACCCAATGGGCAGCACTCAAGCGTGGCGCACCAGCGCTCAAGGCCATCGCCACCTCGGCAACCACCGCACCCGGCATCGACGTGCCGATGGAGGGTGGAATCTTCCTGAATTTCATCTATCCGTGGCCGTTCTACACAACGAACAATACCTCGTTGGACGACGCCACTTATGGCGATAGTGGTCGATGGAATGCGCTGAACAGCCGTTGGTATCAAAGCGGCCAGCCCTATCGCGAGCTGCCAAAACTGGATGGCACAGCGAACCCCTTGTTCCAACAATGGTTGCAGCACCCAACCTACGATGCTTACTGGCAGGCAATGATTCCGCAGGGGCGCGAGTTCGCCGATATCGGCATTCCGGTACTGGCGACAACCGGTTACTTCGACGGCGCCCAGATCGGCGCCCTGCACTATTTCCGTGAGCACCTGAAGCAGCGCCCGGACGCCGATCACACGCTGCTGATAGGCCCCTACGAGCACTTCACCATGCAGACTGGCGTGCCGGAACAGGTGCAGGGTTACAGTCCGGATCCGGTGGCGCGCGTCGACCTGCAGGCGCTGCGGCTGGCATGGTTCGACCACGTGCTGAAAGGCGCCGCCAAACCAGCATTGCTCAGTGATCGGGTCAACTGGCAGGTGATGGGCAGCAACCGTTGGCGACACGCGGCAACGCTGGAAGCCATGCCTACGCGCCAGCAGCGCCTCTACCTGGTACCGGGAAACGACGGCACTCAACAGCTGGCCGCTGAAGCGGCTCCGGCGCGCAGCAGCCTGCAGCGCGTCGATTTCCGCGACCGCAGCGATGCGGGCTGGCAAGCGCCACGCGATGTCATCAATCGGACGCTTGACCCGCATGCCGGGTTGGTCTTCCGCAGTGAGCCGCTGGCGCGGGAAACCGAACTGGCAGGCGCGTTCAGCGGCATGCTCGATTTCAGCCTCAACAAGCGCGATGCCGATGTGGCGCTTGCCATCTACGAGCTCACCGCCGATGGCCAGTATCTCGATCTCGCGTATTGGCTGCAGCGGCTAAGCCATGCGCAGGATCCAAGCCAACGCCAACTTCTCGCACCCTCTCAACGTCATCGCGTACGCGTTGCCAATACCCGCCTGATCGGCCGCAGACTCGCTGCAGGGAGTCGCGTTGTGGTCACCTTGGGAGTGATCAAACAGCCGGACCGGCAGCTCAACCTCGGGAGTGGCAAGGACCCCAGTGACGAAACGCTGGCCGATGCCGGCACGCCGCTGGAGATACGCTGGTATGGCAGCAGCCATATCGACCTGCCCGTTCGCGATTGAAGACCAGCGCTCGCGTTGAGTGCCCTGCTGAAAGTTCGGACATACATGGCAATTGCCGGCGATGTTCAGATGATTCCTGTAGCCACGGCGCAGGACCGGATGCAGACAAAAGCTGAACGAGTGCAGGCAGGCCCGGCCGGTTCCAGACCTGCAACCGGCCTCTACATTCTCTTGCCCATCGCCGGGCTAGAATCGGCCAGTAACCCACAATGAGATTTGCCATGCTGGATCAGGATGCCCTGCTGGCCCCGATTGACGGACACGCTGCGACCGGTGAAGACCTGTCGTTTTCGGCCGAGTTCGATCGGATCATCGAAAACCGTCGTGCCGACGACCCTACCCTGGACCAAGGGGCGTGGCAGACCGACATCAAATACGCCGATTGGGGCAGCGTGCTGCGCGACTGCAACCAATTGCTGCAGACCCGTACCAAGGACCTGCGGCTGGCCGGCTGGCTATGCGAAGCAGCAACCCAACAAGACGGCTTCAGCGGCCTTGCTGCGGGCTTCCGGGTCACCGCAGGCCTGTGCGATCGCTATTGGGATGAGGTGCATCCCGTGGCGCACGACGGCGACTACGAAGAACGCATCGGCAACCTGAGCTGGCTGCTGACCAACACCTCGCAGTGGCTGCGTGCGATCCCCATCGCCGTCGCGCCACAGGGCCGCTTCAGTCTGGCTGATTTCGAGCATGCGCATGCCAGCAATGGCGACGATTCCGATGGCCGTCCAAGCCTGGACGTTCTCGAAGCGGCGCGCCGCAGCACGTCGCACGATGTCTATCGGCAGCTGGTTGCCGCCCTGCCCGACTGCAGCCAGGCGCTGGATGAGCTGCAGGCCGCCGTGGACAGCCGCCTGGGCATGGATGGTCCGAGCTTCAGCGCGGTACGCGAACAGCTGGACCACCTGCAGCGCACGGTCCGGCGCTTTGCCCGCGAAGCCGGCATGTTGCTCGATGGCGAAGTGGATGATCCTGCTGATGACGCTGGCGACACGTTCAACGCGTCCATCGCTGCTACCGAGCCAACAGTGAACAGCGCCGCGCCACGTGGCCCAGCAGGAGCTCCGACCAGCCGCAAGGAAGCCTTGGCACAGCTGCGTCAGGTGGCCGAATTCTTCCGCCGCACCGAACCGCACAGCCCTGTCGCCTATCTGGCCGAGAAGGCCGCAAGCTGGGGCGAGATGCCGCTGCATGTCTGGCTGAAGCGCGTCATCAAGGACCACACAACACTCGAGCAGATGGAAGAAATGCTCGATGTCAAAAACGAGAACGACGGGCTTTAAGCCCGTCGTTCTCTTTCAGAACTGATAAAGCGCTTTTACTGGATCTTGAACTCGATACGACGGTTGCGCGCGCGGCCGTCATCGGTGACGTTGTCGGCCACCGGCTCATCCGGCCCCTTGCCGAGCACATCCATATGCGTGCTGGGAATGCCCTTGGACATCATGTAGCTCTTCACTGCAGCTGCACGCGCATGGCTCAAGGAAAGATTGGATGCGCGCTGCCCCACATTGTCGGTATGGCCAATGATCAGGAAGCGGCTGTCCGGCATCTGCGCCATCTTGGCGACCATCTCGTCGAGGATGCTCATGCCGAACGGCGTCAACCTGGCGCTGCCGCTCTGGAATTCAATGATGCGGTTGGCCAGCGTTTGATCCAGCACGCCCTGCTGTGAACCCACCTTCAAGGCATTGTTGACTGTGTAGCTGGTGTTGCTGGCCAGGCTGAGATCACTGGCCACCTGCTGGCGCAGCGCTTCATTGGCCACCTCGCCGGTGACGCGTACGGATTGGCCGTTGACCTCAAGCTTGCCCGGCGACACGCGCTTGAGCCCGGGATTGATCATCCCGGCAACATAGTCACCCCAGTTGGGTGGCGTGGCGATGCTTTCGACCTGGATACGATCCACAACGCGCTCTGCGCCATAGACCGCCCGCAGATTGTTGAGCAGTTTGGCCTTGGTGGCCTGATCAGGCACCACACCTTCGATTATCACTGGCCGTTCTGCTGCCGACGGCGCCGTCACGGTTGCCGACGGTGCGGTCTGCGCGAACACAGGCGTGGTCACCAACATCAACGCAGCGATATAGCTAACTTTGAACAAATGCATCGTCAGGTTCCCAGGAAGGTCTCGCCGAACAGCCGACGCGCGGTGACCAATGCAAGGTCATCGCGTTCGAGGAAGCTGCCGAAGCGGTTCAAGTTGTAGTCGCCGTGCAGGTAGTCGTCCACCCACTCCGAATGCTGCAGGTGAATCAGATAGTCGCCAGCTTCGGACGGATCCAAGGCCGCGCGCAGTACCATGCGATCCGCGCCGTTGAAGCCGATCACCATGTTCGGCTTGGCATCGTTGCGGATCAGCACCGCCAGCTCGAAGTCACCGCGGCTCACGAAGCTGGATACCAGGTCCAGCCAGAACGCGGCCACCAGCGGCCGGTAGGCCGGGTCGCGCACCAGCGGCAGCACCAATGCCTTGTCGATGTTCACCTCGCCACCGCTCAACACGGGCTGCAACAGCAGACCCAATGCCGGCAGCATCTGCCGCAACGAAACCTCACCATGCCCTGCCTCACGCAGGCGCTGCTCGAAGCTGGCGATGGTGGTGCCTTCGAGGAAGTCCTGGAAGCTGGCGTTGTAGTCGGCCGGATCGGTGCTGATGCTGAAGCGAGCATCAGCCAGCTGGCTCAGCGCCTGCGTTGCATCGGCATCTTCGTTCGCCTGCCGTGCCAAACGGGCAAGTCCCGACCATGCGTTGGACAGCGCCAAGGGGCTGCGGCCGATGAAGGGCAGCGGCTCGGGTGCCTCCAGCCGCAATGCTGACAGCAGCGGGAAGCGACGTTCAGAGGCATCGCGACTGGCCAGGAAGTGGCCGCACACAAGCATCTTGCTGCGCGAGCCGAGGAAGGCGTAATTGATCTCCGGCGCCTCGTCGTAACGCTGCTTCCAGTCCGGGCTTTGGCTCAACAGCTCCAATGACTCGCCAGCCCAGCGATCGAGCCAGCCAAGCAACTGGTGATTATCGGCGGCGCGCACGAAGTCACCGCGAGACGGCACCTTTCCGAAGTAGGAAACCCCGGCACTGACAACGCGACTCATCGTGCACCTCCCGCAGCCTGCTGCGGCGCCGCTGGCGCACTTGCAGGTGCTTGCCCGGCAGGCGCAACCGGTGCCGCAGCGGCAACAGGCACGCCACCTGCCACCCGCTCCGGCAACTGCAGGCCACGCTGCCAATCACTGCCATCGGAACCCGTGCCAGCACGGCGCACCACGCGCATCTCCACGGTCACGGCAACGCCGCTGCCTTCCCAGGTGATACGGCTGGAATCATCAAGGCGTTCGTACTGGCCTTCGGACATCAGACGCTTGAAGCCGTTCGAGCCCGGCGCGTTGAACACCTCCACTGTGCGGCCATCACCCGTAACCGCCGAAATCTTCACCCCAGGAATCTGGCCTGCGTTCGGGTATTGCATGGTGGTCCACTGCGGCGGCGTGTTGCGATAGCGCAGCTGCTGGCCATCGATCTCGATGGTGTATTCCACCGCACCGGTTGCAGGCGACGGCAACAACTCAAAGATCGTCGTGTCCTGGGCAGCGCCTGCACCCGCGCCACTTACCCAATTGCCATAGTTGGCGACCAGTTCGGAAGACAGGTTGATACCGATGCCTGCCCAACGACGCGCTTCAAGCAAGGGTCCACGCTGGAGGACCAAAGCCCCCATCGCGTCCTTGTTGAAGGTGGCGATGCTGCCGCTGGCACCGAAGATGGCGGCGATGTCGCTGGCCGCAGCATCCACATCAGAGTTCAGGTTGAACGGATACTGCTGGCCGATGCGCGCCTTGAAGGGATCGTAGACCTGGGCCTTCCAGGTCTTGTTGACCTCATCTTCGGTCGGCGGCACCAGAGCTGCGAACGTCTGCGTCAACGGACGCAGCAGCAATGGGCGCAATGCTTCGCGTTGCTTCTCGTCCAGCCCGTTCAAGACCTGCTCGTCGACCAGCGCCAAGGCCACGCTCAGCTCGGAGCCTTCATTGCTGAAGGTGTCCTGCATCAGCTTGCGTGCGCCAACGCCCACGTCGCCTTGCGACTTGATGGCATTCAAGCGTGCCCGCAGCTTGCCCAAGGTATCGAAGTAGGCAGCAATTACCGCCGGCTGATCGCCGCGCGGCATGGTGAGCCGAGCGATGCCTTCAAACGCCTTGCCAATCGGCCCCACCGGCGCGGCAGCGGCGGCCGCAGCCGGGTCCTTGCGCAGGATGGTGCGCTGGAACCACGCCACGAAGCCCTTTCCGGACTTGCTGGAACGCGCCTGTGCAGGCGGGTTGTCCCAGATGGTTTCCTCGTTGATCTTCTCAAGCAGGGTACGCAGCGGCGAGTTGCTGGCATCACCAAGCCGGTTGATGCGCGCCGTGGCCTCGTCAAAGGTATTGAACTCGGCAACACTCAGGCCGGCAACGAACTTGCCCCACTCGCGTGCGTACTCCTGCTTGTACATCGTGACCAGTTCACGCGACACGTGTTCCGGGCTACCGGCCAGCGACAGGTCGCTTTGTTCGGTCGTGCCCAGCACCCAGTCGGTAGTGCTCAGCTGGGTATTGGCCGCTTCCTTGATCGCATCCTGCACATAGTCTTCCCAGGCCTTGCGGCTGAAGGCACCCGAGATGGCGTAACTGCCATTGATCAGGCGCGCATTGCGCTCCTCGCCCACCAGGCCATCTACCGTCACCGTGCCAAAACGTGCACCGGCACGTGCCTTGATCTGCGCGAATACGCGTTCCATCGCCGGCTGGCCCTTCATCACCTGCGACAAGGCCTGGCGTGAATCGGTGACCAGCGTCACCTTGTTCTGCACCTGCGGCCAGCCCGGCTTGCCTGCTTGCGCCACATAGAAGGTCATCAGCTTCTCAGCAGCCCGGACCATTTCCTCGCGGCTCATCTGCCCACGATTGGCTTCCAGCCAGTTGCGCCAGAACAGCGTCAGTTGCTGCGACAGATGTGCGCCTTCCACGTACTTGGGATTGCCCAGCATCAAGTAGGTCTTGAGCGCGTTATAGGCGTCGTTGGTGCTGGTCGGCGATGCGTTCTGGTACAGCGTCTCGCTCTCCGCAGCCCCAGCGTTGGCCTGGCCGAGCTTGTCGCGTTCGGCAACCACCTGCCCAAGATAGTTCTCGAGGTTGGAAACGGTGGGCGCCAGCATTACCTGCTGCATGCCGTGGTTGTACTCACGCAGCAGCTTCTCGCGGATCGCGTCGCCCTGGTACAGGCCGAGGCTGGTGGTGATGCCGCCTTCCTTCTTATAGCGGTCCAGCTGCTCCATGCGGTCCTGCAACAGCAGCAGCGCATCGACGCGGGACTTCAGATCCATGCGGTCCTTCTGCACGCGCACGGCCTGGTCCAGATCCTTGGTGGCATTGGCCACCAGCTGCGCATTGGTGGTGTAGGACCAGGTCCACAGGCCAAGCCCGAGCGCCAGCACACCCACCGCGCCCAGGAAAACGCCGTAGCGCAGGCGGTTCTGGTGCGGGCTCGCGTACTGCCGTACCAGATCGCGGTCGGCAAAGATCACCTTGCGGAACAGGTCCTTCAGGAAGAAGGCGGTCTGCCCGCTTGGTGCCTCGTCCACGTTCGAACCGCGTTGCAGGCCAAACTGCCTGCCCACGCGCTCGGACGCATGGTGGACCGAGCGACCCTCCTGCAGCGCACTGCTGAAGTAGAAGCCACGGAACACTGGCTTGAACTGATAGGGATTGTCTTCGAACAGCGTGGCGATGAAGGTCCGCAGCGCTGGTTTGATGCCGACGAACTCCAGCGGCAAGGACAGCAGGCCCGGCGATACTTCGCGCCCGCGCTGCATCGCCATGTGGGTCAGGCTCATTTCCTTGATGCCGTCGGCCAGCTCGTCAAAATGCTTGTCGAAGGCCGTCAGTGCATCACCCTGCTGCAGCACATCGGCCGGCAACGTCGCGCCCCAGACGTTCTCGCGTTCGCCTGGATCCAGATTGCCAAAGAACTCGCTGAAACCGGCAATCAGGTCGGCCTTGGTGAACAGCACATACACCGGCGCGAACACTTCCAGTTGCTCGGTGACTTCCTGCACACGCTGGCGCAGGTTCTTGGCCAGCTCCATCGCGAACTCTGGCTTGCTGCCAGACAGCTCGGCAATGCTCACCGCGATGATGACGCCATTGATGGGTGCGCGCGGACGGTTCTTCTTCAGCAGCCCGAGGAAGGTCAGCCACTCCATGCGGTCTTCGGTACTCACCGAATAACGACCGGCCGTATCCAGCACGATGCCATTGGTGGTGAAGTACCAATCGCAGTTGCGGGTACCACCGATGCCCTGGATGACATTGCTGCGGTTATCCTCGAACGGGAACTGCAGCCCGGAGTTGAGGATCGCCGTGCTCTTGCCTGCTGCCGGGTTACCGATGATCACGTACCAAGGCAACTCGTACAGCGCAGCTTTGCCTTTGAGCATGCCCATCCGCGAGGACTTGATCTGCTTCACCGCATCCAGCATGCGCTTGCGCAAGGCTTCGGTATCAGCACGCTGCGACGGTTGCGCGTTGGCCACAGCCTTGTCGGCCTCGCCCTGCACCATCGCCTCCACACGCCGCGCCGCGCGCCGCGCCATGATCCGCTTGATGATCCAGACGATCAGCGCAATGACCAGCAGCGCTGCAAGCACGATCGCCGCCCATATCCCGATCTGCCTGGCCTCGGCCTCACCGTATTTGGCCAGCCCAGCGGCGCCGATAAGACCAATCACCATCCACAAGCGATAGTCGCGCAGGTAGTAGCTGAAATTGCTCAAACTCATGCAAGGAATCCAGGGTTCAGGAGACTGCCGGCATTGCAACCGCCAGCGTCGGGGAAGGAAGCGGCTCTACGAGACCAAACAACCGTTGCTGCGCGTCGGCAACGCCCAGCAACACAACTGCCTCGGACTGGCGCTGCAACTGCGCTTGGGCCAAGGCCAACAAGGCGACCGGCAACACCGGGCCGAGTTCACCAGAGCACAATGCCAGGGCAAGACTCTGTGAACTGAAATCAAGATCAGGGTTGATCGCAGCCGTGACTGCCGCTGTATCAACCAGCGATTCAGGGCGTTGATCGGAATCGTGCAGCACGAACTGCACCCGCGCCGCATCGGCAAGCAAAGGCTGCAACCACTGCGATGCCGCGCTGGCGAGCTGACGTCGGAGCTCTGCAGGACGCGCGCCGTGAACCGGCTCCAGCCGCTCAAACTGCGGCCGCCAGAAACGCGCTGCGCCCTCACCTGCAAGCTGACTGCTGGCCAGCAACACACCAGCGGCACCCTCGCCCGGCACATGACCGTCGGCGTGTTGCGCGGTTGCAAGCAGGCCGCGCGCCAACCAGTTGTTGATGACTGCAGCGTCTATCGCCGAATAGCAGGAAGCGAGCAAATGCCAGCGCGGCGTGCCCGAGCTCAAGGCATCCACAACCCGCTGCAGATGTGGCCACACATCACCGGAGCGCTCGAACACGCTGATGCGCACATCAAACCGCCGCGCATCCAACCCGGCCTGCAGTGCCTGTTCTTGCAGCCATGTCTGCGCCCAATGACGCAGACCGTCCGACCAGGAAGGCGAAACGACGAGCTCTACGGTAAGGACATTCTCGACCCGATCTTCTTCGCGCCGGCGCAGACCAGCAATCACAACTTCTTCACCACCAACAATTGCCGGCATCGCGCCATAAGCCGCGTCGAGTAATTGTTCGAGAACGGGCTGCAACAACGCCATCGCGCGCCGCTCATGGGCAGCGGTATCAATCGTTCCTTCGCGCTCGGACAACACTGCCCACTCGTCAAGACCAGCGACGGCACTCACACGAATCGGAAGATTGTTGGCGTCGCGGAAACGCGTGTCCAACTGCGGCCGTGGCAACGCCGAGGCGACGGCCAACACCGCGTTCGCATCGTTGCCCGCAGGCAAGTGAACGCTTCCTGCGGTGATTGCCACCGAGGAAACATGCGTGCTGTTGGACTCAACTGCTGCAGGTGCGGCCTCTTCGGCATTCGCGCCTGCTGCAACCGCCTTGTCAACGCCACGTGAAAGCATGCCGCGCAGCATGTAGCCCGCACCGCTCAACCCCACCGGCAATACGCCGAGGTAGGCGAGCATCTGCATGCCATTGGGGGTGGTGCCACTGCTACGCCAGTACATGATGGCCGCCGCCCAGGTGGCGACAAAAACCATCATTACGCTCCCCGCGTTCTTCAACCATCCTGCCATCAGTCGCTGTGCTCCATGCGCTGCTCCTGTACCGCGTGTTGCGCTCAGCCCAACCCAGTGCTGCTCTGTGTGGCCATCAACGTGGCCCCACATGCAGTGCGATCTCCGTCACGTGCTACAGGCTGCCCGTCGATTACGACGGTAGCGTCACCACTGATGATTGAAGTTGCCCCGTGCACCGCGCAGATGGCGCGGTCCCCGATGCGGGAAACTGGCTTTCCATTCACGTCTGTCTGGGCAGTGCCAGACACCACGCTACCGCCATGACTTAACTTGTCGCCGACAACGATAAACGGTCGTGCCATGCATCACACTCCTTGATTCGCCGTGACCCGGTCTTTCCATCGCCCCTGTCCAACGGCGACCCGAGTCATCACCGGCGTACGATACCAGCACTTGTTCGCGCTTATAAGCCTTGGCGTCGCAGTTCATCACGCTTCGCGTTGCGTGCCACCTTGCATCGCGCCGTGGCCTCTACGTGCACATAGTCCTTGATGCTGCGCCAGTTGCCGCCCCAATCCAGACCTGCCTGTTCAGCAAGCTCACCGTACAGAAAATAACCGCGGCGGGTCCACGGATCTTCCATGTCCCATTGCAGACGTCCGTCACGAATTGGCGCACTGTCCACACCCAAACCGTACTGGTGACAGCTTTGCCAGGCGCCTGCACGAGTCGCCTTGCCACCGGCCATCAACTCGGCCTGTCGCTCGGGGCTGCGATAGCCTTCGATCAACACCATCTCGTAACCATACTGACGGCGCATGACTTCGTAGATAGCCAGAACGCGTTGCTGCAGATCCGGATCAATCTGGTTCCATTTGCGATCAGCAGTGACTATCTCTGGTCGCAGGCGGCGAATTTCAGTTGTCGTGAACACTTCCGGCGGCGGCGCAGGCGGCGGCGTCAAGCGCTCACCGCGCAACAACTGCGCAACCATGGAACCGGACTCGGCAAGATCATCACCGCGGAAATCAGACAGCACCACTGTCTGTCGTGACATCAGAATTATCACCGGAGGGATACACAGCAAGCCTATCGCGATGGCCAGCACGGGCCAGTGACGACGCAGCGTGCCACGTACACTCACAACTTCTTCACGAACCCCACTGCGTACACGCGCAGCACCTGCGCCAGCGCGACTGCCTGCACGTCCCGCCCTTTGTCGCACTGCAACCCAGCGCGCCCGCAGACGCGCAAACACCGGACCCAGCGACTCAGGGAACAACAGGCCCCAGCAAAGCAACGCAACAAGCAGCAACAGCACAATGGCTACAACGACAATTACAGTCACCGGTCCTCCATGACGACAATGCTGGTTGACGCATCGAGAGGCTTACTCTACAAATGCGCGTATTCGTTTCGGCACTAGCCGACTCAAACCAAGGGCTGGAAGCACTTGAATAATGGCGGAATAAATCGGCCGAGTCTGCTCTCAGGGGGAGCGCAGAACAACGGCCCGGCACCGAACACGGGCCGCATTCTCGCAGACATGGAAGGTCGACAGGTTGCCGCATCATCGCGCGCCACCAAAGACCACTCCCCCCAAAGCCGGCGCGTCTGGTTGTGGGTTGGTGCGGGTTGCGCACTGCTGCTTGCATTCACAACCGCAACACTGTGGTGGCTCTCAAGCAGCACCACACAGGACGATGCCGAGTACTCGTTGAACCCTGACGCAGTTCCAGATTCGTCTGCAACTTCTGTCACCGGACACCCGGACGCACCCGCAGCTGCAGGCAGCAATGGCGCCGCGATGATTGTTGATGCACCGGACACCACGGACGCAAACAGCCGCAATGCAGCCACACCGACGCAGGCGTTGCCTGCGACAGCAAGTACAAGTTCAAGTGCAACGACTGCAGCTCCTGCAAGAGAAGCGCGTGCGCAGCGCGCACCAGCAGCTGCACGCACTGCTGCTGGCAGCAGGACGCAGGATGAAAACCTGCTCGGCACGCTGCTGGGCATCATCAAGGAAGAAGAAAGCAAGAAGAAGAAAGCTGCTGCAGCGCCACAGCCTCAGACCATGGACGATCTGATCGCGAAGATCGAAGCAGACGACAAGAAGCGTGCCGATGACGAACGCGTCGCATTCGAGCAGGTGGCAACGCGGAAGACTGCTTCAACAGAATCGACCATCCAGACCCAGCTGCGTGCCTGCCCTGGTGCGAACACCACCAAGGGGCTGGAGTGTCGCGCGAAGATCTGTGCAGGGGTGCGTGGGAGGGATCCTGCTTGTCCTGCTATGTGATGGCGTGTGTGCTGCGCTTGGGCATCGACGGGAAGTCAGCAATTCCCGAACGACGCTGACTCAGCCATCGGGAGGCTCTACACTGCTTCTCAACGAGCCCGCCTAGGCGGGCTTTTTCTTAAGCGAAGCAGGCATCGAACTACAAGGGGTCTGTACCGCCCCTTCCGCGCTTCCGCTCACGATGAAGCTGCCTCATTCTCGCCACTACGTCCGGGCGCTCACCAAACTGGTCGATGTACTCAGGCTCTTCCCAACGCCCCTCGTCATTTGGATCAAATCTACTCTCCGCAACGGTCGCGGGCGAAAAATGGGGCGTCGCACATGTTGCCATAACCAGCCAACGACTTAGCGCCAATACCCCATACCAAGGAAACAGGAAGTGCCTTAAGGGAAACAACGACCTGCCAAGCAAGAAGCAGGTCCAGCGATATGAGTTCCTAAAGCTGTTCTTCATGGACAGCGTAACGATCTTATCCGACTCGTGAGCAACAGCATAATCGGGCCCGCCGTCCATGTACCTATTAATAAATTCCCAACGACCACGAACTCGCGAAGGATCGTCAGTGAAAGTCCCTACAGTAAACGTATCTACGATGATCCTATTTTTATCTAAAATATGGCAACGAAGGTCGCACAACTCCTTGTTTTGATTGCCCCAACCCACAAAGAAGAAGAGACGTTCACTTCCCCAAGAAACAACAATCTCGCCATTCGCGCCGTTATTCCTAAAAATATGAACCTTCTTCGTCAGCCTATTGAATCTAATCGGATAATAACGGCATGCAAATAAGTCGTGTCGAAGCACCAGGTTCCAAAAAAAAAAAAAATACCAACCCGCCCACCAGCAATAGAAATAGAACCACAACCGTGAACTCGGTCAATGTTGGATTCACCGGAAAGACCAAAACCACGGCACAAATAGCAACAACGGCAATGAAAAGGCTAAGAGCACCTGCGGCGAATGTCGGGATGAAGCCTTTCATTGAAAAGGTTCGATCCACGAAGTCCGCATATGTCGAGTTAAGGGATATCAGTGATGCGGAGTCATCTGGATGGAAATCACCGCTCACACCCCGAGCAAGATGCTCCTTCTTCTCAACACTGAGTATCCCTCTCTCAGTCTCAAATTTTGGATACCAACCTGTCAACATATCCACTCACTCCATATGCGCGTAAATCTCCATCCGCTGCTTGCATAACTACCAATACAGCATTGAAATTGACGCCCCTCGATCATTCATAGGAAGACCGCGATCGATTGTAGAATATTCAATTAGCAATACTGCTTCTGATGCCGATTAATAGCGAAAATAGAAAGGACCGAGCGCTGGCGGATCATTCGGCCGAATTGAAATCATAGTCTTCTTGCGCAAATTTATTTCCTCAGGGTTCTTCCAACCAACCGAAGTGAAAACAATCTCCGCCATCTTCACAAACGGAAGATACTTTCTTGAAACATTCCAACCAATAAGTGAAAAAATAGCGACAACCGCCAAAATCACCACGCCAATAGTTACGATCAGCATAGGCAAATCCCCTCCACCACCTAGAACCCAGAAAAAAGTTAGCACGACATTAGTGACGATAACGACAGCCAATGACATCCACAGCAAACCCCTGATTGTGGTCTTAATATGCGCCGTTCTACCGGACACAACGTGAGGGAAGAGAGCGATGATCCGGTCACGTGGACGAAGCACGGCGAATGCTCGCATGTAGCCATCGGCCTCTTCCGCCACCACTTCAACCTCATCTCCATCCTGAAATGGGTTCCCCCATAAAACCGCACGCACTTCCTCATCACCCAACTGAAAAGTCAGCGCAAAAGCCTCCTCGCGCATCTCTTCCATAGACATAGCCACCATCCCAGCAGCTAGCCCGCTCAATCCGGCAGCAGCTGCCAGCGTTCCGGCAAGCGCACTGCGCTTTTGCAACTCCTCCCCCAGGAACGCGTCAACCGTTGTTACTTCAACTTCAAGGTTGCGCATGGTGCCAACCAGAACTCGTACCGATGACGCCGCTTCAGTGTTCATCTTTATCCTCCACCGACATCCCCGCCCCGCTGATCGAAGTGCAGCGCGCAACCAGAACTTGCGCCGGAAGGATTGCTAATTTCCAAGTGATTCGTTATCCACGGCCTACGGTCAGCCGACAGCGGGGCGCCCCCCCCCAAAGCGCGTCGAACATGAAGTCGATCGACCAACTACCGTCGATATGCTCACCGGCCACCAACAGCATCGGGTGTCGATTTGTAAGACGCTTCTTCCCTCGCCGACGCTGATTGAGCTTCATCAGGCAATACACACGCCAGACGCGTTTGTGATTCCAGACCAAACCGCGGCGATGAACCCTTGAAACAGCTTGCCGAATTTGCCCGGACATCTCCAAGAAAGCCTGGATCAAGTTTACGGGCAGGCGACACCTCGCCCCAAACCTCAACCGTTGTTCCCTTTAATGCCATCATCACCTTTGCAGCCCACAAGTTTCCCGTCAGAATAACAATTAGCTCTTGGCGATCCGGTGCGCTGGACGGGCCCGGCGAGCAGTTCGTTCTAGGCGAATTTGCTCTTGCGCATCGGAGGTCTCCTTGGGGCTAGTTTGCCCGGACACCTCCAAGAATGCCTTGATCAAGTTCACGGGCACGTGACAATTTCTTTGCTAGGCCGAGGCCGTCGCCTATTACGACGGTACTACATTTATTTTTTTGGCCATCAGTGCCTTGTGATATGACCCTCCATTACTAGCATGGGACATACGAACTCGAACTTGGCATGCTCGGCTCCAACGTTGCGGAACTGCTATGCACTAACATTATCAAAACAGCTCTAGTTGTTCACCATATCTGCACTATCGGCCCCAAAAATAAACATAGCGGACTTCAGCGCTATTGCACCCCACAACACGCCACCAGACATCATTGAAACCCAATAAAGAAACTTCTCCGCAGGTTGCAATCGCGATGGTGCTTTGATCTTGTCCTGAAGCGATGCCGGCATTGGCTCCGCAGTGCCATCGTGTGCTTTCCCAATCTCGCTTATATCAAATCGCAGAACACGACCGGTGCGCGTACCTGCAATTGTTAACACTACCAAAGGCCAGAAAATTGCCGTCCACAGGGGAGTAAGCACCCACATCCAACGACGGGACGCTTCAGAGCGTTCATCCCAGCGCGGGACACCAATCCAACCGTTAAAGAAACCGTAGCGGTATGCGTCCCAGAACCTAGGGCGGACACCTGGAATCAAATGTATATCAGGCAAACCTTCCCAGTCACCCTCCATATACCTCGCCAAGAACTCATATGTAGCCAAGCAATCGTATAAACCCAGTGCGTTCTGCAACAAAATTTGCCGGCGGGCATTGCGTCCGTCTTCAGTAGGCTCAATTAAATGAACATTACAGGACGTTGATGCGCCCACAGAACTTACGCTCGTCACAGGTTCAATGTAGGGCCTAAGACGTTCCCAATCGGCCTCAACACGAACACTGCCCTGCAACTGAACAACCTTACGTTCTTTACGAAGCGCTAATAGCGGAAAGCCAATCACCTGCCGCCTCAACGATTTGATGACTGCAACATTTCCAACCCCGAACAGGATAAACCCAAGCACGCAGGCCGCTGTTATAAACCAGTCGCCACTTCCTTTTCCTACCATCGCCAGGAATATCCAGCCACCAAAGAACAACATCGTCACCGATAGCAACATGACCAAAAGAATATGAATTCCATTAGCCGCACTTGCCGATGTCCCTGCAGAATTCAATAATGCGAATCCCTCATTGATATCTAAGACGAGGTCGAAAGATCTTCCGTATCGCCCCTTTACCGGCAGGGGATACATCGCTCCTCTGCCTTGAACAAACAACGGCATGTCGTGATTAACGTCGACCCTGTCCGCCGGCTGAGCTAGGGCGCGAGACATAGTTGTCATTCGGAATGCATCATTGCAATCAACCCAATAAGTAGGCCTAGATAACTCGGAACGTTTTATCGACGACCAACGCCTCAGTGCATTCCGAATCAGATCAGGAGCCAATCCTCTTACTCACTCAAACATGAAAGACAGCATGGCCAATGTTAGAGCACACCACAGAGCCCCACCAGAGACAACAGAGAGGCGATAGAGAAATCGCTCATCCTCCGCTAGTGGAAGAGGCGCCTTGATTTTCGAACCAAGTAATTCAGCGACGACACCCGACGAATCCAGACCAGCAAGTGCAACCTTTTCATCGCTAAATCTTGGCAGACTGCCCATCCTGCTGCCGAGGATAGTCAGCATAACAAGCGGCCAAAATATTATTGTCCAGAGGGGCGTAAATATCCACATCAGTCTCCGAGAGGCTGATGATCGATCCCGCCAGTGCGGAACCCCTATCCACGGATTAAAGAATCCGTACCGATAGGCATCCCAGAAAGCGGGGCGCTCAGCCGGTAAAAGATGAATGTCCGGCAATCCATCCCAATCGCCTTCCATGTATCGCGCCAAGAACTCATATGTTGCCAGACAATCGTAGATACCCAGAGCGTTTTGGAGCAGAATCTGACAACGCGCACTACACCCGTCCTCAGCGGCCTCAATGAGATGAATATTGCATGACGTTGATGATCCAACTGAACTAATGCTGGTAACAGGTTCAATATACGGCCTCAACTTTTCCCAGCTTGCCTCGACCCTCTTTTTCCCTTGCAACTGCACGAGCAAACCCATTTTTCGACTTATCAGAATTGGGTAAGTGACAGGCGATTTTATTGCAGTTCGTACCAACGCAACTATCACCCAGACCAGAAGTGCAGCCACACCTCCCGAGAAGAGGACGATAAATAAACTCGCACCACTACCTTTCATAAGCTCAAAAATAACCCACTGGCAAAGGACTCCGGCTATCAGCAACAACATCAGAGAGAGCATAATGAGCCCACCATTTGCCGCACCCACCGATCCCCCGCCGGGATTAAATCTGGCCGCGCTCTCGTTACCGGCCAAAACCAGATCACTCGAACGTCCATACTTGCCTTTAATCGGCAAAGGATACATTGGCCTGCGCCCCGGAACGAAAAGAGGGCTCCCTACCGTCAGATCTACCCGCTCTGCGGCCAACGCCGCACTGCGCTCATTCGTAGCCATACTGCATCTACCATAGCTATCGTCTTTTTCAACCCATTCGGCGCGGGAATTATCAAAGAGGTGTTGGCTCCGCGATAACGACAAAAAATTCTGAAAATCTGAGGGAGTACTGCTACTGCAACATTGTGCGGACCGCCTGAAATCTATGCTCGCAACCGTAATGGTAATCACTGGCTTCGCTTCGCCTGGACCAACTGGTCAATTGCATCTTGGTCCAAGGCGGGGCCACCAGCCTCTTCGATGATCTCTGCAGGAAATTCTGGAACGCGAGATAGATCAGTTGCGCGCAACTTGTCGCCTGGCTGTAGCGGGGGGCCATCTTCTTCCATGTACTGCCTGATGTGCTCCCATAGCGCCAACTGCGTGCTGTCGAAACCGTTGGATTGAACACCCAGTTGGATCAGCTGCTCCACTTCGTTCGCAGTGCCTTGACGAATAGCAAGCAGGCCGAGTTCAAAACCCTCCGATGCAAGATTCGCTCCTCGGAAGTAGATATAGTTGTAGATGCGCGCTCGAATCTGATCATCCCATCTGTATGCTATAGGTGTGCCATGAGAGCCGTTCTTCCAGAATCTAAAAAAACCTCCCTTTAGATACGGAAGGATATAGACCAACTTTGTTTTTTTGTTAAATAGCACCGGATCATCCAGCGAGTTCTTTGTCGCTAGGCGCCAAAAATAGGTCCCGAAGCAAAAAAGAAAATATGACGGAAACCCAAAAAAAGCCAGCGTGAACAGAAGATCAACTGTTATAGGGATTTCGACCTCCACCAGCGCCATCAATAACAAAACAAAAAAAACGCCCCCAATTGCCCACATAAAATATGCGGAAAGTCTCGACCAGCCAACACTCTTAGCGTATTCGCCACGAACGCTACCAATCTCCAGGCCTTCAGGATAGATTCGCAGTACCGCATCGAACGCAACAGGATCAACATCAAGCGGCACCGAATGATCCAGCGGAAGAATACGATAAGGCGCACGTCGCGCATGCGCGTTATCTTGCGAAAGCGCAGAACTAAATACCACCTCAGGCTCTGCCTTACTCCAAACCTCAACTGTTGTTTCCTTCAAACCCATATTCAACCCCCACCGTCGATTAACTTAATCTTAAACCCGTTATCGATGGCATCCTCTCCATCTCTATCCAATCCCCGCACCCAAACAATTGCGTGAGCGTCCTTATATTTAAAAGTTGGGACCCCACACGCCTGAACCAGCTCGAACAATGCATTTTCTCGTTTCTCGCTTCCCACCTGAATCACTTCATCTCGAATATCCAGCACGTCCGGATACTCGCTCGTCAGTACGCCTAGACTCCCCCCCTCAGACATATATGCGCCAAGCAATGCTATACCCCTACCCATACGTTCCGCAGCGTATACGCCAATGTAGATGTTTACCGATTTCCGCAATTCTTCGGGCATGACAACCCTAACCCAGCCCTCGCGCGCGCCGCCACGCTTGCTGCGATCCTTGTCATTGATCATATTCCAAATAAGCATCCATGGCGTCGCGTTTGCGAAAATTCCTTTGCCGCCTGGACTATTTATATCCGTGAGCAATCTTAGCTCGAACTCAATCTTCACGCCCGCTTGCAGAAGATCTAGCTGGACCTGCTCAACTTGCATATTTCTAAACCCACCGCTACCACCAACTCCCCAGAAAGATCTAGCCCCCCACTCTTCCATGGGAGAATCTTTGAAGTAATAGTAGACGAAAGTCAGTCCGATACCGACAAGCGCGAGAATCAGCCCCCAACCAGTCATGCTAATTCCAAGGATCGTCGCAGAAGAGCCAACTGCAGCAGCCCAAGCCGCCGCGCCTGCGCCGAGCAGAACCAAGGACTGTAGGCCCAAAATGCCAAACGAGGCACTATCCCCCCTGGTTCTCGCAATGTTTGCTTTAACTGCGTTCACAACAGCGTCAACAAACGACGCTGCCGCAACCAATCTACCTGCCAACATCTTCATATTAGCCGCCAGCAGGTCCTTGCCTTGTGCCCGGTAGATTTGTTCCTGCAAAGTGAGTGCAGCCCCGGCGAATACAACCGCTCCGGTCAAAATACCAATTACCGCATCTACACGTTCCGCCCCGTTGCCCTTGGAAAACTGCTCATAATTCTTCATTATCGAGAATATCGAAAGCACTCCAGCGCCGCCAGCCATAACCGCGGTCCCGTTAGTAAGAACCTTGGTTGACGCACCTGCCAACCGGGCCAAAGTGCTTCCCGATATATAGCGCACTGCTTGCGTCCAACTTGCAGTTGCAACGCCAGGCATCAGACGGATGGCATAATGTGCCGCTTGACCTCCCCGACGAATCGTACCGGTCAATGCTACTGCCTTTAGAGCGTTCGCCTGCGCCCAAGCTTCCATCTCGCGAGGCGCCTTATCCACCCACAAAAAAACCTCGACGATAGTGTCGGCCGCCGTAGTTGCACCCATGCTTTTCAACATACTACCGAAATTGACAACAGCAGCTCTATTCGCGCTTGTTATATGGCCCGCTGCAATAGCGGCGTCTTGAACATCGATCATCATACGACGCCAAACGCGTAGCGCCTTATAGAGTGGCATGGTGACGCCGACCAGCGTAGCACTTGCCCGACGCGCTCCGGCATTGCTCAACACAGATACCAGCGTCGACATTCGAGCCAAAGCTGCTGGCGCGAGCCTTCCACTCAATTGCAGAACACAGGCGACACCACCTGTGATTGGAAGCAACGCCGATACGTAGCCAGCAGCCAGTATGCGTAGCGCATTAGCTGACTTACCTCCCAGTTTCACCCATCCTGCAGCCCCAGGGTTCTTGGCCAACTCCTCTATGTTATCTAGGACGTTACCCATCAAGCCGTAATGGCCGTCGCGCTTTTCGAGCCATTCCTTGAAACCCTGAGAAGTATTGCCAAGCAATGCCCGAAGTAGAATGTTCTCCTTCAGATCTGGGTTATCACTGAGATACCGAGCATACCAATCGGCACCCTTGCCTCTTCCAAGATCGGAAGCACCCGAGTCCACAGCTTGCGTACCACTGTTTCCGGTGATGTGCCCACCCGCGAGGATACGCGCCGTAGTAGCTGCGTAGAAAAACCCGCTAAGCGCGTCATTCTCGTCGAAATCATATCCATACAGAAATTTTCGTGGCGAGCAATCCAGGCAATCAAAATGATCGCCCTCCATCGCCAACAAACCGTCAGAGTCCCTGCGGACGTGAGTTTGGTACGCTTCCAGGAACGAGAGATACTCTGGCTTTGACTTACTTCCACGTAGTTTGTTGCGCAATTTTCGACACTGCTCCTCCGCTTGTTTGACGGGAGAAGGGAGGCGAACCGTACCCGGAACAGAATAGTCTGGCAATGGCGGCAAGCCTCCACCAGGAGAGATTGAGCTCCCCTCCAGAAACTCCGCCTCTGGCGGAAGCATCTTGGCGCCCTGCATCTGATTGAATACATCGTACATCATTGCCGTCTTGTCATATTTCGAATAACCGGCGTCTTCGTACTCCTGTTGCTTGCGCGCTCCAGCCTGTCTCAGGCTGGCCATCACACCCTCAACGCTCAAAGCCGACTTAAGCATCCAATCCGCTTTTTCCGCATCACCATCCGCCCTTCCTAAAACATATTCAGACGCGCTCTTGAAGTGCGTGGTCCGTAAAACAGCAGTTTCATGACTGACACCAACTATGTCGTCAACCATGACCATCAACAAATCAGACTCTGCGTACTGATTACCTCCGCGCGACAAAGTGGTCTTTGCAGCATCAATGAGATCAAAGGCGTTCTCAGATCGTACCTTACCTGTTTTCTGACCTGGCACGTTGAGCTCAAAGGCTAACCCACTGGCTGATCGGGGCGTCCACCGCTTGTGTGGATTGTTCTCGTCCGCCAGCGAACCAAAGCTGACGGCATAGTCATAAACAAATCTACTTACGGATTCACCAGTGAGCGGGAGCGATATATCGCACGCGGCAGACCGGGCATTTATGCATACCATCCGCTGACTTCGTAGCTTTTCGTCCTTTGCGTAACGCTCCAGAACTTTGGGCGCCCAAGGACTTTCACTAAACGCAAGCCATACCCGGCCAGTATTCTTTGCATCAGGAATAACAAACAGCATTGCTGCTGCGTAACCTTCGGTACGCTGGCAGGAAAAGGCTGGAACATCACCTATACCCACCAGTGGAATTGGGGAAAGCTGTGTTGGCGTTAAATAGCCCCCTTCATCCACCAAATTCACCTGCCAACCATTCTGCGCCTTTATCTCTGGGGTATGTGGCCGCTCATAAAACGCGTAAAGATAGCCTTCGCGAAGCGTACGCGCAGCGTAATCAAGATATTTCAGCTGTGGCATACCTAGACGGCGCAGCATTGGCGCAAGATGACCTTGAATAGGTGCCAAATAGGGTTTGGCGACAACACCCGGTCTCACCACAAGAATCGGCAACCCCGCCTTCACACAAGATGGACATCCACCTTGGTTGCATCGGCTACCTGCGCTTGCCGCCTGAGCGGCTTTAGCGCTGTAGGTCATTATAGGTTGATTGCCAATATCCATATTCATGATCCTAATTTGTTTTCCATTTCATATGAACGCCCAGCGGATGCTATCCCACTCAAATCGTTCTTGATTCGCTCCCAGCCGTCCGGATCGGGAATTTCGGCTAAAACATCCATCAATGGAATCTGTTCTTCTATTGATCTTCGCAATGACGCCCGGACCGTTGGATGGATTGCAAGGCGAGGATGGATCTGCAAGGTATAGGCAGCAAGAAGTAACACATCTTGATTCTCAGACAGCCCGGCACTGATAGCGCCATTAAGTGCTGAGCGCACCCTACCAAGGTAATCCGGAGGTAAGTCTTCGACGATGCTTCGCCAACCGCGCAACATTTCCTGAATCTGCTGGCACTGACTCAACTCAAAAATTTGCGCCTCAGACACTTGCAACGCGCAACGCAGGAGGCTCCGACTACTCTCTGCAGCTGGGCGAACCAAACTCCTCAGGTGTCCGCGCCTGTCGACCATGTGCCACCTTGATATCGGCCCCAACAGAACGGACTTCTGCGCAGTGTTGAATACCTCCCAAGCAAGCTCAAGAACCCGCCGATCACAAAGGCGAAATACCCCGGCCTTACTGAGACCACCGCCACGCTGTTCCATCATGGCGGCGAGATGCTGCGCCAAAACCTCCAAAGTCACGTCCGTCTCCAACCAACCCGAGACAGTCAAACCATTGGTCGCTTCTGCAACTTGGTACCTTTGCTCCGAAAGCGCTACGTCCAACGCTAGCCCGAGCAAATCGGAATCTTCCGATCGGATGCGAAAAAGAACTGGCGTACGTCCGATATCGTTATATGCAGGATGCTTCAAGCGAACATACGCGCTGTCGCAGCCACGCGTCTTGAATACTTCTTCATCCAAACCGGAACCAAGGAACCGATCGAACAGAACAACAATCCCTCCGGTCGCCTCAACGGCGCGCTCAGCGAGAAATCTTCTAATCACTTCACCTTTCAACTGTTTGCCCATAATTCAGATAAACGCTGCGCCAGCGGCTGCGGCAGCGTCGTCCTTGGTTGGGCATGCTTTCAACTCAGCCTTGGGTAGCGACTGAACGTCGCTCGCACTAGCCGGCCCCACCCAATCCCTCTGGCTAGCTTTGAACTCAATCTTCCCGGGCGCACCCAGCTCGATATTGTCACCTTCAATCCGAATGTAGGCACCAGCCGCAGTGGCCAGCAGATGCTTGCTCGGCGCTGCCATCTCGACATCGGCTTCAGTACTAGCGATGCGGACATTGGTCTTCGCAGCGATCGTGGCCTGGTTCTTGTGCGCCCTTGCGCTGACTTTGCCTTGTGCTGCGTGCAGGGCGATGCCGCGCTCCTGGTTGGGGCTGTCTTTCCTGCCCTCGCTGCCCACTGTGTAGAGCACCAGACCTTGCGCGACTGCCAGGCTCAGCGAGCCCTGCGTCATCCAGTTCAATGCGACACCACTGCTCAGCAAGGTGTGGGTACCGCTTACCCATGCTTGATCGGCCGGGGTCAGGCTCATCACGCCGGCTACGCCGCTGCCGAGTAGTACGGGCGCGCTCCAGCCAGGCGCTTCGCCATCGCCACCATTGATGCTGCCGGCGCTGCTGCCACTATGCGTTGCTTTCAGCTGTTCCTGCAGTTCGGTCAGGGTTTGATCGATGGGCAGTTCGGCTGGATCTTTGGGCAGCTGCGCAGTCTGATCAGTTGCGGAGTCGGCGAGACTTTTGAGCAGGTCGTGGCCTTGCTGCAACTGTGCGATGGCTTGTGGTGCAGCCATCTGCGGCGTGCCTTCCTCTGTTGTCAGCAGCAGGCCACGACCGGCACGCAGGCTGCCGTGTGCTTGGGTTGAAAGCTCGACGCCGAAACCGCGCTCGCCTTCGCGCACGTTGTCGTCGCCACCTTTCAGGTGGCCGAGGGTCAAGGTGGTGTCGTGCTGCGTTGTCGACAGCTGGGCGCGGCCCTGCCCCGGCGTGTCGTCGAAGCGTAGCTGCTGATAGCCGCCGGTGCCGCTTTGGCTTTCTGCCAGCGCCTGGCTCTTGAAGCCGGTAAACACGGCGGCGTGGTCATTGCCTTCGAACCATGCGGCGGCATTGCCAGTGGCGTTGGCGCCACCGCTGTTCAACTTGTTGTGCTGTGCGTCCTGTTGGCCGCGGCCGTTATAGAGCGCGCCAACAATCACGGGGCGGTCGATATCGCCTTCCAGGAACGCGACCAATACTTCCTGGCCGCGCCGCGGCAGCACTACGCCACCCCAGTTGTCGCCGGCCCACGGGGTCATGACGCGCACCCATGTCCAGGCGTTACCGCTGGCGGGCGCGTTGTCGTCGCCGGCCGGGTGCGCCAAGCCGTTGCTGGCATTGCCGCCTCGCTGCCACGGGAACTGCACTTTGATGCGGTGGTCGCGGTCAGACAGCAAGGGATCGCCATCACTGACCACAACTGCACTCAAGGTGCCGGTCACGCTGGGGCGCGGGTGCAGGTGTACGCCATGCCCATCTTCGGTCTGCGGACGGTAGATGACCTCGGCCGGAATCACCGCGAACTGATTGTCGTAGAAACCTGTGTTGATGTCATTACGGCCTGCACCATTACGGATGCCCGCCAATGCCGTTGGCAGCTCCAGGGCGCGCTGGTTGATCGGCCCCAACGTCTGCTCGAGTGCATCGAATACATCAGCATCCAGGTTATTGCGGGCCTGGTGTCGTACCGAGATACAGAGGAATGCGGCGTCCTCGGCCACCTGCGGGTGCTGTGACAAAGCGAGCTTGGCGCCCGGCGCAAGTGCGCGCCACTGGCCGCCGCCTTCAATCAGGTGCGAGCGCACGCGCAGTGCATCCAGATGCTGTTGCGCGCGACGTTGCCCGCGCGCATTGTCCTGCCAGCCATAAGGCCCGCTGGTGTCCTGGTCAACCACACCGAGGTCGGCACCCTGCTCTGCTTCGGCGCTTGCCTGGCGACGCTCAAGGCTGCGGTAATCCCAGGTTGCCCGCTCCACCTTCGGCGTGCACCAGCTGCGAGCTTCCTGCCACTGCTGGATGGTATCGCTGCGTTCGCTTTCATTGCTGCGATGGAAGCGCACGCTACCGAGATCGGTAACGTCATGCGCGTGATCGGCCAATACCAGGGTGTGTTTGCCGAAAGCTGCCGCATCCGGGTCGCCTTCATGCTCGAACCAATAGAAGATGCCTTCTTCGGCCAGCAGCCGCTGTACGAACGCCAGATCGCTCTCCTGGTACTGCGTGGTCAGGCTGCGCTTGGCGTATTGGCTGGCATCGTTAAGCACCCAGCGCCACTCGGGCGCCAAGCCGCCGTAGTCGGCGAAGATGTCTTCGATGATCTCGACCACGGTCTTGTCGTGGAATACGTAGCTGTCCACGCGCTGCGACAGAAATGCCAACCATGGTTGCAGGCGCAGGCGATAACGGGCGAGGCCGCCATTGCTACCAATCCGTTCGGCGGCGGTGATGCGTCCGTGCAACGGTCGATGATTGCCGTCGGCCTGCTGCAGCTGGAGCAAGGCAGGCTTGCCGATCAGCGGCTGCAATTGCAGGCCAGCATCAACGGATAGCGCGGTGATCGTCCATTGAAAGCCGATACCGTCGATCTGCTCGACGCCATCCAGGGTTTCCGCAACCAGCACGTCGCCGCCCAGCGCGGTATGCAGCCGCAGGAAGCGCTGTGTCTGTGCGGGCCCGGCCAGGGCTGCCAATACGTTGTTTACCAAATCCATGGTGTTGATCTGCCTTCATGGGCTGTAGTGCGCACTACGGCCCGGACTGAAAACTGCTGGATGCATCTGTTTGTTGCCATCCATTCCGGTACCCGCCAGCACCGGAATGGCGTTGTTACCGTTGCATCAAGCGACCTGCGCGATTTCCTCAAGGCGCAGACGCACGCCTTCGCTGACCTGCAGGCGATAGTCACGCCCACCAGCGGAAATAAGCACCTCACGCATATTGCTCACCAGCTGCGGCTTGCCGACCGGCGCGCTATCCATGTGGATGCGCCAGGAGCCACGGCTGATCTGGCCAGCCACAATGCGTGCATCCTGGCGCGCTGCCGGCACTGCAGTTTCGAGCAGTTCGACGATGTGTTCCGGGCGCAGGCGATTCCATGCGCGCACGCGGTCGAGGTCGCGCCCCAGGCCCAGCTCGAGGCTGTCGCAGTGGTTCAGTGCTGCCTGGCGGTCAAATCCGAAAAATTCCATGCTGTTCTCCTTCTTCCGTAATCAAGAAACTTTGTACTTGAAATCGCCCTTCTTGCCGGCGCTGACTTTGATGCTGTTGATGCGGGTGCCTTCGGCCATGGCAGTCAACACGTTCTCCGCAATCTCCGGCAACAAGGTGCCGTTGAGAATGTGATCGACATTGCGTGCGCCCGAGTCCACCTCGGTGCAGCGCGCCAGTACAGCTTCAACCAGACCTTCGTCCCAGCTGAAGCTGGCCTTGTGGTTTGCGCTGACGCGGTCACGAATGCGGCCGAGCTTGAGGCTGATGATGCGCACCAGCACGTCATCGCTGATCGGGTAATACGGCACCACCTTCAAACGACCAAGGAAGGCCGGCTTGAAGCTGCGCATCAGGATCGGCCGCAGGGCTTCGGCAAGTGCGTCTGCGGCGGGAATTTCTTCTGCCGGCTTGTTCAGGCAGGACTGCATGATCTGCGAGGAGCCGATATTGGAGGTGAGGATGATCAAGGTATTGCGGAAGTCGATCTCGCGGCCTTCGGCATCATCCATCACGCCCTTGTCGAACACCTGGAAGAACATTTCCAGCACGTCCGGATGCGCCTTCTCCACTTCATCGAGCAGCACCACGCTATACGGGTTGCGGCGCACAGCTTCAGTCAGCACGCCGCCTTCGCCGTAGCCGACGTAACCCGGCGGCGAGCCCTTCAAGCCGGACACGCTATGCGCTTCCTGGTACTCACTCATATTGATGGTGATCAGCTTGCGCTCACCACCATACAGAATGTCGGCCAAGGCCAGCGCGGTCTCCGTTTTGCCCACGCCGGAGGGCCCGACAAACATGAACACGCCGCGCGGCTTGTTCGGGTCTTCCAATTTCGCGGTCGCGGTACGCACGCGCTGGGCGATGGCGTCGAGCGCGTGATCCTGGCCGATGACCCGTTCTTCCAGCAGGCTGCCCAACGAGCGGATGGTGCGGATCTCATCCTTGACCATGCGACCAAGCGGCACGCCGGTCCATGCCGACACGATCTCAGCGACGACGGTGCCATCCACCTGCAGCGGAACCATCGGGGTCTCGCCCTGCAGGTCACGCAGCTCCGCCTGCAACTTCGCCAGCTCTGCATGTTGTGGCGAGAGCTCACGCGTTGACTTGCTGCGCTTGCCAGTTGTTCTTGCGACAGCGACGTCGGCCTGCTCGTCCGCGGAGGAATCCGCATCACCCTCGCCCGCCAGGCCTTGTTCAAGCTGCTGGCGCAGCGCTGCAACCCGCCCGGCCAGTTCGCGCTCGACACTCAAACGCTGCTCATTACTGGCAAGCACAGCCTGCGCTTCAAGCTGCTGCGCCTTCAGTTCGGCAAGACGCTCCTCATGCAAGGTGCTGCCGCCGGCAGTCTCGCGCTGCAATGCAGCCAGCTCGGCCTCGATCCGATCCAGGTGCTTGCGAGTGTCTTCGATGATCGCGGGCGTCGCGCTCTGCCCAAGTGCGACCTTTGCACAGGCGGTATCGAGCACGCTGACGGCCTTGTCCGGCAGCTGGCGGCCGCTGATGTAGCGGTGCGACAGACGCACGGCTTCGGTCACGGCTTCATCCAGCACGCGGATGCCAAAGTGCGCCTCCATCAGGCTGACCATGCCGCGCAGCATGGCGGCGGCCAGCACTTCGCTGGGCTCCTCCACCTTCACTACCTGGAAACGACGCGCCAAGGCGGCGTCCTTTTCAAAGTATTTCTTGTACTCGCTCCAGGTGGTGGCGGCGATGGTGCGCAGCTCGCCTCGCGCCAGGGCCGGCTTGAGCAGGTTGGCGGCGTCGTTCTGGCCAGCGGAGCCGCCGGCACCAATCATGGTGTGGGCTTCGTCGATGAACAGGATGATCGGGTGCGGGCTCTTCTTGACCTCATCGATCACGTTCTTCAGACGGTTCTCGAACTCGCCCTTGACGCTGGCACCGGCCTGCAACAAGCCCATGTCCAAGGTGTGCAGCTCAACGCCTTGCAGCACGTCGGGAACATCCTTCTCAGCAATGCGACGGGCAAGGCCTTCGACGACGGCGGTTTTACCGACGCCAGCCTCACCGGTGAGGATGGGATTGTTCTGGCGGCGGCGCATCAGGATGTCGATAACCTGACGGATCTCGGCATCACGGCCGATCACCGGGTCGATCTTGCCGTCACGCGCACGCTGGGTAAGATTGGTGGTGAACTGGTCCAACGCGGGAGTCTTGGACAGGCCGCCCTTGGCCTCGCCCGGCACTGCATCCGCATCTTCGCCAGCACCTTCGCCCGTTGCCGAAGCATCAGCGAAGCGAACGGTCTGTGCTTCCTGCGAGCCTTCGGTCAGCTTGGCAAAATCGTGCTTGAGCTCTTCACGCTTGAAGCGCACGAACAACTTGGAGCCGCGGTAGGCCAGCTGCGCTAGATCCGGCTCGGTCAGCAGCGCCAGCAGCAGGTGGCCACTGCGGATGCGGGTGGTTTCCGAATCCAGCGAGGCGATCAGCCAGGCGTGCTCGAACAGGGCCGGCAGATGCTGGGAGAACACCGGCGTACGCGTATTGCCTGTCTTGAACTGGCCGATCTCGTCGCTGAGATCGCGCTCGAGTGATTCGGGGGATATGCCACTGCGTTGGGCGATCAGCACGAAGTCGCTCTTGGGCTGCTCCAACAAGGCGAGGAACAGATGTTCCAGATCCACCTCGTAGTTCCCACGCGCCATGCACAGATTGGCTGCACGCTGGGTCGCCTGACGGCAGGTGTCGTCCAACTTGCTGATAAGTGTTTTGAGGTTGATGCTCATTCGGAACCACGCACTCCCTGCTGAAACCGTTCAATTACCGGCAGCGTCATCGCTGCCGGCGCCTCGTTATTGCAATGTATGGATGCCATAGGTGGTGTCGTCGCGCGCGCCGTCCTGCCCGCGTGTACACATATAACTGTCCCAACCCAAGCGCGCTCCTGTTCCCAGTGCGCTGCCTTGGACGTCCTCGGCACGCAGTACCAATCGAACTTCGTACTCGAGCGTCCCGCCGGTAAGCAGCGACAGCCACTTGGCCAAGGCCAGGGCTGCAGTTCCGCCGGGCAGGAAATCGTCAAATGCCGTCTTCGACAGCGGGCCGATGCGCAGGCGCAGGCGTAGATCCCGCTGCCAGACGCGATCACCTGCCAACGCGCTGGCACCCAGTACGGCATTGGCTTGCCCCAGACGCGTCGCCTGCCCTGCCGGTACGCGGTACCAGGCGCCGACGAACTGCTGCACTTCGAGCGGCACCTGGAAGTAGTCCGAGAGCACGCGCTGCATCAGCGCTGCAGATACCGGCCGCTGCCGGATCGCGCCCGCGTAGTACGCCACTGCCTGATCGAAGATGTCGCCTTCGCCGTCATGCAGCCGGTCGCGCAGCTCGTGCATACCCATGCCGAGTAGCGACAGCACCAACGGCAGAAAGCGCTCGCGCCGGTCCAGCTCGTACTGCAGCGCCAGCCGGTGCTTCTTCCAGGCCGCGTAATGCAGCGCTACGGCGCGGGTTGAGAAAATATCGAGGAAGGCACGTGCGGTGCGATCGCGCTCGTACAGCTCGCGGATCTGCAACGTTTCGGTGTAATGCAGCGGCAATGCACCGGAGGTGCCGAGCAAGCCCATGAACTGCGGGGTCAGATGCACTTCGCCCAGGGTTTCGGCAGCCAGCGCCTGCTCGATGTCTTCACGTTCCTGCAGGCGATCGCCGGCGAGCGAGTACACCTCACCTTCGGCAGACAGCTCGGTCGCAGGGAAACCCAGGGACAGGCTGTTGCGGAAACGCAACCGCATCGGAATTGCCTGCCCCGATTTCACTCCTTGTCGCTCGAACACCTGCTCAAGCAGGCGCACCGCCTGGAAGAACTCGAAGCGGTGCGGCTCGGCCAGCAGCTGCTGGGCTACGCCAGGATCGATTCGCCGCTGCGCGCTTCGCATCGGACGATCTCCTCCCCGCTGTCGCCGGAAATCAGCACCAGTCGGGTAAAGCTATTGGCATGCACATACAGTGCGAAGAAATGATCCATCACCTGCGCGAATGCAGCCACGCCGGTGCCGACAAAATGGGCCTCATTGATGGTCAAGCGGATTTCAAGACCGCGTACGACAGATGCGAACTGGCGACCGGACATCCAGGTCGTCGCCGGCACCTGCTCAAGTGCAAGAATGCCGTCCACCTGCCGTGCGGAAACATTGCTGCCAGACAGGTCGTACAGGCGCAGCATTTCCTTCAGCGCTGCCAGGCCGCTGCCACTCAGGGACAGCTGGTTCAGCGACAGATGCGAGATCAGGCGCCATTGCGCACTCCGCCCGTGGCGGAAGCGCAGTGGTCGGGTTGGCTTGCGCAGCAATGTGATGGCCTTGGCAGGGCTGCCGCCTTCGATGCTCAAGTCGCCACCCGCCACGCCATAGGCGAGCTGATGCGGTAGATCGCGGTTGCTGCAGGTCAACTCCAGGCTGACCGTATCGGTCTGCGGCAACACCGGGTTGAAAGAGAGATCGACGAAGCTGATCTCCATTTCGAAACCGGGGCTTTGCCTTGCAATGTCTTCGTCGTGGCGGGCGACCCAGTATTGCCCGGTACGATCCGGGTCTTCGCCGTGATGCAGCGAGTAGAACGGACGGAACTCATGGATGGCCTCGCCCTGCGGTGTCTGCCGGATACGGTAGACCGAATCGATGGAATGCACTTCAAAGGCATAGGCACGGCGTGCGTCCGCCAACACCGGATAGTTCACCGTGCGATGGGTGACCCGGATCGGCTCACCGTTGATCTTGAACAGATTGACGATGGGCGTGCAGCCCAGCCGCACGTTGTGCAGGCCGATGTCCTCCAGCACCATTGCATTGGCCCGCTCCTGCTGCCCGGCGGGCAGGATCAGGTGCAAGGTGAAACGGCGGCTGGCGCCTGCGCTGGTGGCGGTCAGGTCCAGGTCGACGAAACCGAACTTTTCCGGGTAGCCGAACAGTTCTGTCAGCAAGCGATACGCAGGGTGCGAACGCGCCGGGAAATCAATCAGCGCTTCGCTGTCAGCAAAGCCAACCGGGCTGATCGGCACTGACTCAAGCCGACGCCAGCGACCATCGCCGTCCGACTCAACATACGCGGCCTTTACACCGAGCAGCAGTGCGTCACGCAAGGCGGCGCGCACCGACGGCTCCCCATCGAGGAACAGACGCAGTTTGTCGGTGCCCAACTGGGCGAACCCAAGCTGATCGGAGAGCAGATTGAAGCTCAGTGAGATTTGCCCCCCACTACCGCTCGGCAATGCGGTTGCCATGGGCGCGTCGGCCACCGCCCGATAGGTGACGGCGGAGATACCGATGGGTGCCAGCACCACATCGTAACTGGTGCGGAAATCACAAGGGACGCCGCGCACCGCGCGGCTCTGCAAGGACGTGCCGCGCGGAATCCGCACCGGTGCGCTCAGCTTGGAAGCGACGCCGTCCATATCGAAATAGGCGATCGAGCAGGCCGGGAATGGTCGCAGGTAGTGCGGGTACAGCACATCCAACAGCGCGTCGGTGAACTCAGGGTAGTCGTCGTCGATACGCTTGGATACGCGCGCACTCAATAGCGCGAATGCCTCGATCAAACGCTCAACGTGCGGGTCCTGGCTGCCATCTGCGGACAACTGCAGACGGCCGGCGATCTTGGGGTAACGCTCGGCGAACTCGCGGCCATAACGGCGCAGGTAGGCCAGTTCGCGCTCATAGAAGGGCAGCAGATCCTGCATCAGAGCGCCTGCTGGGTGCGACGGGCGCGGGTAACCTGGTACTGCAGCGTGGACGGCTGCAGCATCGCGTCGAAACTTACCGGCTCGCGCGCAGGCTCGAGATCCAGCAGCGCATGAATGGTGAAATGCAGGCCACCGGCGAACTGGTTGCCGGCATCAAGCTGCACATTGACGTTCTTCAAACGGCGCTCATGGCGGCCGACCGCCTGCTCCAACGAGCGGCAGATGGCGGAACGGTCATAGGCATTGGCAAGGCTCATCGCCGAGAAATCGGCAAGCCCATAGGTCAACAGGGATTGGCGGCAGTTCGGGAACTCCGCCATATCGCTTTCCTGGAAAGCGGCGCGCGAGTTCAGCAGCCCCTCCAGGTCACGCGCAATGGACTCCTTGTACTGCTCCAGCGATACGGACTTGAAGATCGGCCCGGCACCCGCACTGCGCGGGTTATCGTCAAACAGCTTTTCCAACAGGCTGGGTTCGAGTCCCTTCATCGTTGTTTCCGGTAGCTGGGCATCCGTGCGTCAAGGCAGCGATGCAACTGCAGGGCCGTTCCTGGCCTTGCCGGGATTGAGACTGCGATGGCGCTTATCGCGCCATCGCAGAACACATCATCAAACGGTGTAGTTCGGGATGTTCTTGGTTGCGCTCCACTGTGCCACGGTCTTGCCACCAACTCCGCCTTCCGGCTTCTGCTGCTGGTAAGTCCACTTGATTGCACCGAAGCTCAACTGAACCACTTCCTGCGGCATACCTTCCTTGTCAACCGTGGTGGTGACGCGGTGTACCAGCACGTTCAGCAGCTCGACCAGGTAGTAATTGATCGCGTTGCCGTCCTTGTCCGCACGCATGAACTCAACGCGTGCCTTCGGGAAAGTGGTGCCGTTTGCGGCGGCCTGGTTAAGGGCCGTGGAAGCGAGATCGATCGACTTGATGATTTCGATCGGCGACAGATTCACGCGGGCTGCCGTGGTACCACCGGAGGTGGAGGCAGTGGCCGAGCGAGGCTGCAGCAGATCCTGCGAGAAGGACTGGATTTCAATCCAATCCTTGTGCTTGTCGTCGTGCGACTCACCCTTGATGGTGTCAATGGAAAGAAAAGCATGTTGCATATCTGGTCTCCTAAATTCCGTTCTTCCGTGAGATTGTTTGCCGGGCGGGGGCCCGGCGGTTGAGGGGGGCTTCGCCCTCTAGAAATGTGCGCCGCCGCTAGGCAGGGACCGAGGTCCCTACCCGACGCTAAAGCAACATCAAAACGTTACGACTTCTTTGCCGACGCCGGCAGTTCAGCAACAAGACGCAACGAAACAGACAGCTCATCGAGCTGGAAATGCGGCCTGATGAAGGCCACAGCACGGTAGACACCAGGCTTGCCCGGCACTTCCGAAACCTGCACAGATGCTTCGCGCAACGGGAACTGCGCCTTGGCTTCCTGGCTGGCGTTGTCGTCCAACAGTACGTATTGGGCGATCCACCGGTTCAGGAATTCCTCGACGTTGCCCGCGGATGCGAAGCTGCCGATCTTCTCGCGCATCATCGCCTTCAAGTAGTGAGCGATACGCGAAACCGCGAAAATGTACTGCAGCTGTGCAGACAGGATCGCGTTGGCATTGGCCGAATCGGTGTTGTACTTCTTCGGCTTCTGTGCCGACTGCGCACCAAAGAAGGCGGCGTAGTCGGTGTTCTTGCAGTGCACCAGCGGCATGAAGCCGAGGTCACTGAGTTCTTTTTCACGACGATCGGTGATGGCGACTTCGGTCGGGCACTTCAGCGCCACTTCGCCGTCATCGGTGCGGAAGGTATGCGTTGGCAGGTCTTCGACCAGGCCGCCACCTTCAACACCGCGAATCGCCGCACACCAGCCGTAGCTCTCGAATGCCTGGGTCAGGCGTGCACCGGCCGCATAGGCGGTGTTGCACCACAGGAACTTGCTGTGATCGGCGGCTTCGATCTCTTCAACGAAGTTGAAGCCTTCAACCGTGGTGCCGTCCTTCGGGTTGTACGGCAAACGACCAAGGAAGCGCGGCAGCGTGAGGCCAACGTAGCGGCTGTCCTCGCTCTCGCGGAACGACTTCCACTTGGCGTACTCAACCGTATCGAACACCTTGGCCAGGTCGCGCGGCTTGCCCAGGTCGGTGAACGACTCCAGGCCGAACATGCCTTCACTGGCGGCAGACAGGAACGGCGCGTGTGCAGCGGCTGCCACATGCGACATCTGCTCGATGAAGTACATGTCTTCCGGCTGACGACCAAGGAAGTAGTCACCGATCAGGGCACCGAACGGCGCACCACCGAAGGTACCGAACTCCTCCTCGTAGACCTTCTTGAACAGCGCGCTCTGGTCGAAGTCGATGGCCGACTTGAAGTCCTTGACCAGATCCTTCTTCGGCGAATTGAAGACCTTGATCTTCATGTTCGGGCCGGTGGAGGTCTGCGAGCACAGGTAGTGCAAGCCGCGCCAGCTGCCTTCCAGCGCCTGGAACTCCTGGGCATGCATCACCGCGCTGAGCTGCTCGGAAATGATCCGGTCAATCTCGGCAATACGTGCATCCAGGGTCAGGTTCAGGTTGTCGGACACCACAACCGTACCTTCCATCACTTCCTGCGCCAGCGCAGAGATGATGTCCTTGGCACGCTCATGCTCGGTCCGCGACTTGGCGACCTTGCTCTTCTCTACGATCTGGTCGAGCAGATCGATTTCTTCGGTAACCGCGACAGGCGCGGACAGTTGACTGGCTTCAGACGCCATCGCTTATTCCTCCTTCGCCGCGCCGAGCTTCTTGAGCTGCTCGGTGTTGTTGAGCACGTCGGTCAACAGGTCCTCGAGCTTTTCATTGCCCGCCAACTTGTTGCGCAGATCAGCCAGCTTGGTGCGCGACTCGAGCAAACGGCGCAGCGGATCAATCTGCTGCACCACCGACTCCGGACGGAAGTCTTCGATCGAGTTGAATTTCAACTCGACGCCGAACTCGCCACCGCTCTCGCTGATCTTGTTCGGTACGCGATAGACCGCGCGTGGGCCGGCCGCTTCCATCACCTCGTCGAAGTTGTCGAGGTCGACGTTGACGAACTTCCGGTCCTTGACCTTGGGCAGCGGGTTTTCCGGCGTACCACTGAAGTCACCCATCACACCGACCACAAACGGCAGCTCTTTCTGCTCGATCGCGTCGCCCTTTTCCACGTCATACGTAAGCTGCACGCGCGGCGGCCGGATCTTCTGCAACCGCTTTTGAACGCTGTCCTTCTTGGCCATGAGTGTCTCCTGACTGGTCCTGTTGATCCGGCTTAGTTGCCAATGTTCTGGAAGGGGTCCGCGCCGTTGTCACGCGCCGGACGCGCCGGTGCAGGCTGGGCGGCTGCAGGCTGTGCGGCGCGACGACTCGCTCCCGTTGAACGTGTTGCCTGTCGCGTCGCACGCGGCTTCGGCTTGCCGGTTTCAAGAATGGCGTCGCCCATGGTGCTACGCAGCGTGGTCACCAACGTCTGCGCTTCACGCTGCGCCGTTTCCGACGCCAACGCACCGCGCCCATCCAGGCGCTGCAGCGATTCATTGGCAATGCGGAAGCCAGCGACGGTCAGAACGCCGTCGGCAACAAGGTCATCAGGATCACGCTGCAATACTTCTTCGGCAGCGACGATCGCGCGTGCATAGCGATTCTGGTCGAACTGCAATTGCGCAATGCGTACCCACGGCTCCTTGCGCGTTGGATCAGCTTTCGCTGCAACCTCAAACGCACTGATCGCTGCATCCGCACCCGCGGTAGCGACCTGCGCCTCGGCATTCGCCAACGTTACATCGAAAGGAATTTCTGCTGCCTTCTTTGGTGTCGATGCACATGCGCCCAACCCCGACAGCAGTGCCAACGCCAAAACCGAACGACGTGTTGCCGCCCCAAACACCTTCACATCCATAGTGATTCCTTCGTCGAAATAAGTTCCTAAAGGGAGCCGCATTTCCGCCGATACAACTTGCGGGAATCCAGTCCCAGCGGCGGCAGTGTACATTCGCAAATGCGCGTGGGTATAGTTATTTTCAAATCCGCGATTTGTTTTCTCTAGACATTTCCTTCACATCGTCGTGCTGCACTTGCACCGACATGTCGTCACTTCCCCGCTGTTTTCTTGGCGCCCATCACTAAATGAATGCGTACATGAGCAAACTTCCGCGTGTGGTTTCCGTCACAACTTTCGTCCTTGTTAGCACCATTGGATTAGGTGGTTGTGCGTCCGGTGGCAAGTTGAGCAAGGCGATGGACAGTACACTGCAAGCCGTTGGGCTGCGTGAAAGCAAACCTGAGAAACCCCCTGTAATACCGCTGAAAATCTACGCTGGGACAAATCTCAATGCTGGCAATGACAAGCGCGCCAGCGCTGCCGTGCTGAAGATCTATCACCTGCGCAGTGCACAACGCTTTGAACAAGCCACCTTCAATTCTTTCCTTGACCAGGCCGGTGAACAGACCGCGCTTGGCGCGGACCTTCTTTCTGTGAACGAAGTAGTACTGACACCGGGTGTACGACAGGAATTGTCCGAACAACTCAGTGATGGCACCGCTGTCATTGGGGTCGTCGCGTTGTTTCGTTCACCTGCAGAAGCACGATGGCGCATGGCCTTTGATGCACGCAACAAGACTCTTCCCAATGATGGCCTGACAATCGGCGTACACGCATGTGCACTAACAACTGATAGCGCAGCTTTAAGCTCACGCATCTCAGGTGATCCAAGCAGCCTGGCTTCCATACGCTGTGCCGGTGCTCGCTGAACGACTGTGCGTTTTTGCTGTAACCACAACATTGCAGCGCAGGCATGCGCTAGTATCTGCCGCGCTCGAACCACAAGATGTGACGAGAATCAGGATGTGAATGGAGTTTTCACATCAAGCTGCGAAGCTGCCGGTGCAGTAGCAATGCACCAGAGGGCAAAGAAAGCCTGAAGCAACGCGCCAACGAAATTTCCAAGGACTGAAATGTGGCTTACGTAAGCAGGATGTCGAAGGTCTTATGGGGTGAAGGTCTGTTCCTTCGCCCGCAGCACTTCCAGCGTCAAGACGCCTATCACGAGGCGCGCCTACAAGACCTGTCCCAGACATTGCATCCCTATGCCTGGGGCGCCCGCCGCGTGCGCTTTGATACGCATGCACTGACAGGCGGCACGCTGCGTCCCCTAGATCTATCCGCGGTATTTCCTGACGGCGAAAGCTACGATGCTCCGGTACACGACGGCCTGCCGGATGCTGTATCGCTGCAAGATCTTCCACCGGGGATACAGTCAACGATTGTGTATCTCGCATTACCGCTATTGCGTGATGATGGTCGCAATTGCGCTGATGCAGAAGGCACCGCGCTTGCGCGCTATCGGCAGGCCAACCGGGTTTCGGACGACTTGTTCACGGATGCTGCCGAAGCTGAATTGGCATATCTCAGCAAAGCAGTGAAGCTGCTTACCGACGACCAGCCCAAGGATGCCTACGCAACGGTTCCTGTTGCGCGCGTGCGCAGGACCTCGAGTGGCGGCTTCGAGCTGGACGACGAGTTCATTCCTCCGTGCGCACAGTTGCAGGCGTCGCCATTCCTGCATCGCGAACTGCGTTCCGTGCTGGATGCACTGCAGGCAAAGGTCGACGCGCTTTACGGCCTGCATCGGCAGACCTCGCAGAACATCATTGAGTTCCGCTCGGGCGATATCGCATCGTTCTGGCTGCTGCATACGATCAACTCTTCGTTCAGCGCACTGGCGCACCTGCTGCATCATCCGCAGCTGCACCCGGAACGCCTGCATCAGGAGTTGCTGCGCATGGCCGGTGCGCTACTTACCTTCTCCAACACCTACCAGCTCAACGACCTGCCGGTGTATCGCCACGATCAACCGGAGGCATCGTTCCGCAAGTTGCTGGAGATCGTGCGTGCCTTGCTGGAGACGGTGATCTCCACGCGCTATTTCAAGATCGCGCTGAACGAAATCAAGCCGTCCTATCACCTGGGCCGGCTCGACTCGCAGCGTATCGATGGCGAGGCTTCGTTCTACCTTTCGGTATCGGCATCGATGCCGGCACAGGACCTCATCCAGACCGTCCCGATCCGCTTCAAGATCGGCGCGCCGGATGACGTCGAGAAGTGCGTGCTCTCCGCCCTGCCTGGCGTGAAACTCACACACGCGGCGCAGGTTCCTGCGGCAATCCCGGTACGACCGGGCAGCCACTATTTCGAGATTGATCCGCGCGGCGCGCTATACGAGCGCATGCTGAAATCACAGTCGCTGATGATCTACGTCCCGGCCGGCATTGCCGACCTGAAGCTGGAACTCGTTGCGGTGACCACCTGATGAACTCACACCTGCCACCAACCCCGGGCCCGATGCCGTCACTGACCGGCAACGCTGCCATGGCCAGCAACACACCGATCTCGACAGCGCCGCAAAGCCTGCAGGATCTGATGTCCGACGGCTTCTACCTGCTGTTGCTGCTGAAGCGCGGCCAGCTGCCAAATGACGCTGAAGGCTTCGTGCAGACCGTGCAGAAGTTCCTCGACAGCGTCGAGCGCAATGCGATGCGCCTTGGCATAGCAGCTGAAGATGTGTACGCCTCCAAGTACGCGTTCTGTGCGGCCGTTGACGAGGCCATCCTCTCGCAGCCTTCGGCACTGCATGAAGTATGGGAGCGAAGCCCGCTGCAGTTGCGCATGTTTGGTGAGCATCTTGCCGGTGAGCACTTCTTCGAAAAGCTTGAGGAGCTGCGTCGCCAGGGCGGTCCGCGCCTGCCGTCGCTGGAGGTGTACCACTACTGCCTGCTGATGGGCTTCGAGGGCAAGTACCGCCTGGAAGGCACCGAGAAGCTCGGCTATCTCACTGCGCGGCTGGGCGATGAAATCGTCTACCTGAAAGGCAAGCGCCACGGTTTCGCGCCGCATGCGCTACCGCCGGACAATATCCGCAACCAGCTGCGGCGGGTGATTCCTCTATGGCTGCCCGCTGCGGTAGTTGGCTGCGTCGGTGTGCTCGCCTTCATTGGCCTGCGCACCTACATGGCCCACGACACCCGCCAACAGCTGGCTGCTTACAACAACGTTGTGCAGATGCCAGAACGCACTGCACACATCACGATCACTTTGCCATGAGCCTGTCGATATGGACGTCCCGAGCTCCTCGTTGTCTACCGCGCTCGCCGCGATCTCACATAACAATCGGCTGATCAAGCTACAAGCACCGAATGAAGGTTTGGTGGTTGAACGTTTCGAGGGCGAAGAAGCCCTGTGCGGCGATATGCGCCTGCAGATCGACTGCCTCAGCACCGATGCGTATCTGCAGACGGACAGTTGGTTGGAACAAGCACTGACCCTGCAACTGCAGCTACCCGATGGTTCACAGCGCCAGTGGAACGGGCTGTGCACCGACGTAGCGCAGCTCGGCAGCGACGGCGGCCTGGCGCGTTACCAGCTCACCCTCGAGCCCTGGACTGCACTACTGCGCTTGCGCCGCAACGCGGTGATCTTCCAGGAGCTGGATGTACGTGCGATCTGCGGGCAGATATTTGATGATTATCCGCAGGCAGCGTATCGCTTCGACGTCGAATCAAGCCTGCCACAGCGCGCCATCACCACCCAGTATCGCGAGACCGACTGGGAATTTGTCAGTCGGCTGTTGGCGGAAAGCGGGCTTGCCTGGCGTATCGAGCAGAAACAGGATGGCGACGGCGCCCATACCCTGGTCATGTTCGATCCACAGGCCGAACTTCCCGATATCGGAACGGTGCGCTTCCATCGCATCGCGGCCAGCGAGTCCAGCGATGGCATCACCCATTTCGGCGAGCAGCGGAAATTGGTGCCAAACAGCAGCACGGTTGCGAGCTGGCATAGCGACAAACTTACGGCCATTGCTGCACAGGCAAACGCTGAAACTGGCGACGTTCCATCGCTCGAAGTCTATGTGCAACCACGCGCCGGCCGCTTCAATGAATCGAGCTGGGCGCAAAGCGAGGCGCAGGCAAGGCTGGATGCGCTGCAGCTTGCACAGGTTCTTTACAGCGGCAGCAGCAGTGAACGGCGCATGGCTGCCGGTTCCCGCTTCGCGCTATCCCAGCATCCGCAACACGAAGGCAGCGAGTTCCAATTGCTGGTCGTCGCTCATACCGCAGTCAACAACCTCGACAGCGGCATCGCCGAACTGCTTGGCAACAGCGCGCTTGAGCGCGGCAGCTACCGGAACCATTTTCTTGCAACTGATGCCAGCGTCCCGGTGCGTGCGCTGCCGCACGATCGCCCTGCCCTGCACGGCCTGCAGACCGCACGCGTCGTTGGCGTCGCCGATGCCGCTCTCAGTCCGAACCGCGAGCACCAGGTACGTGTCCAGTTCTCGTGGCAGCGTGGCAGCACGCCCAATGCGGGTGGCCTGAGTGAAACAGGCAGTGCGCAGGCCGGACACGCTCCCGGCGATCAAACCAGCGGCAGCTGGGTCTCGGTTGCCGAATGGGTTGCCGGCCCCAACTGGGGCACTGCATTCCTGCCGCGTATCGGCAGCGAGGTACTGGTCGAATTCCTGCACGGCGATATCGACCAACCACGCATCACCGGCCAGCTTTACAACGGCAACGTAGCACCGCCGTTTGGCGGCGGCATCGATGAGAACGCAAAGCATCCCGGCGTTCTCAGCGGTGTGCACACGCGCGCGCATGACGGCGGTGGCAGCCAGCAATGGATGATGGACGACACACCCGGACAGTTGCGCACGCGCCTGCACAGTTCGCTTGCCGACAGTCGCCTGGAGCTTGGCTACCTGGTCCAGCATGAGGACACCGCGCGCGGTGCACTGCGTGGTGAAGGCTTTGAGCTGGCAACACAAGGCTGGGGCAACGTACACGCCGCGCAGGGCTTGTTGCTTTCCGCCAGCACACAAGAGCGCGCTGCTTCCACGGTAATGGACAACGCCGAGGTTGTTGCGCAGCTGAAAGGCGCAGAGCGTAGTCTTGAGCAGATGCAGCAGACACTGCAGCAACAGCAGGTGCCCGGGCTCAAAGCCTGGCAACAAACCGGTCAACTGCGCGAGCAGGTGGATCCAACTGCGGAAGGCAGCTTCAAGTCCGTGGTAAACGGTCAATCGCAGTTCAAGCCCAGCGATGGCCGCGCAGCTGGTGATCAACCGGTGGAGCGTTTCGCCAAGCCAGTGCTGCTTGCCGAGGCGCCGAACCATATCGCATGGACCACACCAGCAAGCGCGATTGCCTTCGCCGGGCAGAATCTGCAGCTCACCGTGCAGCAGGACCTGCATGCAAGCAGCGGCGAAACCATTGCTGCGGTTTCAGGCGGCCAGGTGTCGCTGTTCGCGCAAGCTGGGCCGGTGCACTTGATTGCCGCCAACGGCCCGGTCAGCCTGCAGGCCAACGATGGCGAGCTGGAACTGCTGGCTGATCAAGCCATCACCGTTACCGCTACGGACCAGCGCATCGATGTGCTCGCCAAGAGCAAGGTCGTGCTTCAAGCCGGCAGCAGCGCGATCACGCTTGAAGGCGGCGACATCACCTTCAGCTGCCCGGGTGAGTTCAAGGTCAAGGCCGGCGAGCATCCGTTCAAGAGCGGCAGCAGTGCATCGCCGCGACTGCCGCCGCTGCCTGCATTCAAGATCAATCCCGATCCGGCACGAAAGATCGAAAGCACTTTCGCCTACGACCAGCTGCGCAGTGCTGCCGAGAAGTCCACCACCATCGAATTCGTGATGATGATGGCACCGACATTCGGCTTCGACATACCTGCCAGAACCTATATGAAGCTGCAGGAGGCATTGAAGGGCGGCAGTTTCCCACAACCCAAGCACGAAGTGCTCAGCGGCGGTCCCTACCCTGCCGACTACGACAACAAGAAGCGTGTCATCCGCGTACATGCCTCGGCGGCTGATCAGGCATCGACGTCGATCGAGGCCTCACGCGAATTGCTGGCCGTACTTCTGCACGAATTTGGTCACCACGTCGACAACGTGCTTCGCAACGACCTTGCGGAAAAGGACGCCAGCGGAAAACCGAGCATCGCCGGCGACAGCGCACATGAAGAAGGTACGAGCATGGCGTATCGGTTCGCCTTCTTCGATCTCGAAGGCAGCCATGAAGCAACCTACGCCGACTATACTTCGCCCGAATTCAGCGGCCCGCTGAAGGTCAACTATGCCGAAGTGCAGGCTGCACTGCGACAGCAAGGTCCGGTTGCCGCCCAGGACAACCAGTCCCACGACGGTCGTTACGAAGGCTTCAGCGCAGGCGATGGCGAGAACCACGCCAAGAACCCGGGGCAGTCATTTGGCCACCGCTCGATCGAAGCCGTGCTGGGCAGGGTCGGCTTCAGCCGCAGGGACCTGGCGGCGATCTACTTCGGCAACTGGCTACGCGACTATTCGCAGCTGCTGGATCCGAAGATCGTACGCCCGCCGAACATGCCGAAAGACCTCGGCAAGTATATTTCCCGCGAGGCGCTGACCAAGATCGTCGACATCCTCGCCGGCGGCGAATTCCACGAGCTGCGCTACCGCGACAAGGCGCATTACGAGGTCACGCCTGCGCGACTTGGCGTCTACCGTCCCAGCGAGCACATCGACAACCCAAAGAACATAAAGCCCGATCCAGCCGATCCGAAAACCATCGACAAGGACTTCGAACCCTGGGTCACTGCCAACAGCCCGCTGCTTGGTGTCGACAAGAACACATCGCTGAAGCGCTACATCAGCAGTTCCAGCGCCTTCATGGCTTCGGAACTGAGGCAGGCCATTTCCCTGGGCCGCACTGCCGACGGTATGCGTCACTTTGGCTCCGCGCTGCATGTGCTGGAGGACTATTTCGCCCACTCCAATTTCTGCGAACTCAGCCTGCGCAAGATTGGGCACAGCAACGTGCTGGTCTGGACGGGCAAGGCGGACTGCAAGCACACCTACCCGGTGGTTACCGGCATGTTCGGTTCCACCGACGTGATTGCCAGCCTGGCCGAACCCATCGCGCACAAGCTGTTCAGCGTGGAGAGCTGGGAATTCAAGGCCAGCAAACCAGGTGACCGCTCGGACAGCGAGAAAATCATGCTTGTCCTGCTTTCCGAGCAGAGTGACCAACGCTACTACAACGCTTTCCAGAATTTCCTGAAACTACGCGATCGCATGCTCAACATTCCAGGCCACGAATACCTGGAACGCGCCGGCTGGATCGCCTCGGCACCAATGCGGTTGATACTGAACAGCTACAACCTTGTCTACCAGCAGTTGCTGCTGCTGATCGGCAACAGCGTCGACGATGCCCAGACCATGTTCGACTCGGACCCGAACAAGAATGGCTCGACCGATCCAAGCCATTCGCAGTTGGCCAAGGATCACGACGTGCATCCACTGCATACCCTCGCAGCGAAGCTGGCCCAGCAAGCAGTAACCGAAGTTGGCAAGGCCATGCTTGCTCGCTGGAACGGGAATGGGCTCTGCGATCCTGTGAAAATTGCACAGGACTACCTGGTCCACCCCTACGACAGCAGCTGGCAATGCCCTCATGTCTCGGCCTGGGCCAAAGACCATGCGGCCAATATCCGCAGGGCTGCATCGGCGACCGAGATCGAGCACCTGCACGAAGAGCATGGCAAAGATGCACTCGAGGGTATCCGCCGCGTTGGCCGCTACGGCACCGACAGCTGGGATTACATCACCAAATTCTATGAAGATCTTTTCGGCGAGAAGAACCAGGTCAAAGGGAGCGGCAAGAAGTGAAGAAGCGCGCACTGGTCACCGCACTGCTCGGCTTGGCACTCATCGGCTGCGATGTCAGCTCATCGCATGCAGTGTCGTCGAAGGCCACAAGCACCGCGCCGGCCAGCACCGCGAAGCCCGTACTTGAAACCACGCCAACGGGCCTGATTTACCAAAGCAAGGCGCTGGAGCTTGGCGCACCAATGAGCGCGTGGATCCAGGCACTGGGCCCAGACCATCGAAGCACGCAACCCAACCCCAGCCTGACGGTTCTGGTCTGGGACAAGCTCGGCATCCGTGTCTATCCCGACAACGCCAAAGAGCCCAACGCCAGCATCGTCACCATCGTCCTGAATCACATGGACAGCGAAGCAGCCGGCTTTGAGGTACCCGCGCCCGGCACCGAGCTGGAACCACGGAGCGTCTTCAACCAGACACTCTCTTTGCAAGGGCTGCCGATCACCAACCGGACCACGGTACGCGAGCTACGCGCTGCCGGTGGTGATGTCTGGGATGTCAGCTGCACCAAAGGCGTGGCCACCTGCTTCACCCACCGCACCGATCTTGCAGCGGACCAGCTGTCCATCGCCTTTGCGGTTGATGGGCGGATCGAAGACAGCGTGATCTACACAGTGGAACTGCAGATGGCAGATAAGCGATAACCACGCAATCGGCGTTGGCAAAGCGCTGGGAAGTCGCTACTGCATCATGCCGACAAAACGCTCGACGGCAGCTTGGGAACTGAACACCGTTGACCAAGGCGACGCCAGCGACTGGCCATGGAAACAGATACACCTCCACCCGCCCCTTCTTCACCATCTCTAGCGCATCAATGCTGCGAACGGCGATTCAAGGGCAGCAGGCGTCTACAGCCTCAATCCCAGAAGTCACTCTTGGTATACGACGTGATTTCTTCGAAACCCATGCCTTGCAAGCCAGCATCTTCACACGCCGCACGAAACAACGCGTTGCACACCAAGGTGTGGCCGAGATCCAAGCAAAGAAAGGCCGCACTTCCAGGCACCTTTTTCTCATCGACAACAAAACTCTCAATCGACTCCAGGACCGGCGCATCCGGAAAATACTTTTGATACAAGACTTCGCCAGTCGCCAGGTCTTTCTCGAGCTCATAGCGAGAACGATCCAAGTCGATGACAGAAGCCCACGCGGACCATCTTAAATAGAAGTATTTCTTAACCGACGATGCGCCATCGGAAAGCACTACATCCACTGGAACGGCATCAACGCCAACATCAAATTTCCGGCATATCTCGACAAACTGCTCCGACGCCATCCAGTTCAGGTCCCAGTAGTCGAAGTTCAGAAACTTGTGCTTGGCTTCGTAAACATATCCGACCTCAAATCCGGCATTTGACAGATCCGGATCGAACGCATTCCACGCCCAAGGCTTGTTCAACTTCCCTTTCAAGACTACAGGGCATCCAACGTTGTCAGGAATGTAACGAACCATGTAAAGCATAATCAATCACCCCATCCTGCATGCATTTGATAGCGCGCGTGCCACCTTGCCGCTTTCAATATCGGCAAAAGCCCGCGACTGAACATTGCGAATACCTAACAAAAGCTGCATATCCGACAACTTTCCACTCTTCCAAGCGGTATTCAGCTTATCAATTTTTGCGGAGATATCGGCGGTATACATGTCATGATTACTCCAGTGCCCTACCATGCCTGTCCTTTTTGAAAGACTCTCAGAGCCCGGCATATGTATGCCATTTGCAGCGCCATTTCTATCAAAGCCCATCGACTCCAGGTGATCAAACATATCCTTGAAGGCGGGATTGTCCATCACCTCCTCAGGGATTAGATGATGCGCCTGCATGCCATCACCGACCCTGCCACCGATATTTCTGTCGAGCTCGGTACTCCCCCCCTTCAGGCCAAGTGGATCGGCCCACCTCAGCGTATTGACTGCGTACTCATATATGTTGATACCGCCGAGTATCCTGATGGGATCCTTCGAAACAAACGCGCAGATGTCAGAGGAAAAGTATCTATGCCTGGCATACGCAAGCCCGGTCTCGTCATCGTGGTACTGCCCTTGCAGGCCAATCCGGTTGGCTACCCGGCCATGATAGGTGCCTGACGAACCGCAAGTACCAGAGCCTGCGGACCAAGCAATGGCTCCGAACCTGTCAATCAGGGCATGCGGAGCTCCATTCGGGTCACATTGGTAGATGTAGACCCGGTGCAGCCCCTTTCCCACCAGAACCGACCCACTGTCTGGACGGGATCCCACTACCATGGCTACGGGCGCGGATTTGGAGTTCTCGACTCTACCAATACGCTGTGGCGTCGCCAAAGACATCCCCATCGAACGCGACGGCCCCACCCCAACAGGGGGACCAAGCTCCTTGGCTCTCGCCCCCAGAACCATCCCACCCAATCGACCAATCGATGATTGATCTATCGATGGACCGATTTGCGCTCGTTGTTCCAATGACGTAGACGAATCGACAGCGTCAATTTCGCGGATGGCGCCCGCCTTGATCTCGGCCTGAGCGACTGGTGCGAGCCCATCGTTGGCCGCTTTGCCAGGTTCAATCAGGGCCAGGGGAACAAACGATTTGGCGCAGTAAACATACTCCCGCACCCGTTCATGCAACCTGGAGAGCTGCTGCTGTCGCGCCCTCACCTCCACCAGACTTGCAACATTTCCGACCCAGATCGGTGCGACCTCATCTTCATCGTTGGCCTGCTGGACTTCGCCCAGCAACGCGTCACCATCCCAGAAGAACCAGGTTGTGCAAGCCTGATTCCGTTTGAATACCCGTCGCCCAAGGGGGTCGTATCCATAGTTGGTCGTTACGTGATTCTTTGTACTTTCAGCAAGCCGATGATTCGCATCCCAGACAAGAGTGAGATCATCCGATCCACCTTGCGGACTCCCCCTGCGTACCAGGTCACCGCCCCTATCGAACACATAGTGCACTCCCTGATAGGTCCCCTCGCGCGTCCATGTTCCTTGAGCGTCGCTTTCACTACCCACGATCCTGCGCGCTTGCACCTGTTTGATCTCTGTCCGCAGACGATCACCCGCCGGATCAGTGAAAAATCGCTCTATCTTGCCCTTTGGATCGGTGTGCTGCAGCAGCCGCCCAATGACGTCGTACCGATACTCGTCAACGCCTTGGTCACTGTCATTGCGCCGTACCAGGTTACCGCTTCGATCGTAGTCGTAGCTTGTTTCAAGCAGCGGCGCCGCGTCCTTCAGGATGGACTGGGAGGTCATCAGGTTGCGACTGTTGTAGCTGAAGTTGCGCAGCAGATGCGGACTTAGTACTTCCTGCGTAATCCGACCCAACGCATCGCGCTGCATCAGGATTGGCGACTCATCATTGATCGCGATCGACACCGCTTGATCGAGAAGATCGTAGACAATCGCCACACAGTTGCCGGCGGAAGTCCGCCGCGAAACGCGATTTCCAACCTCGTCGTATCCATAGCTGACCTTGAAGCCGTCCTGCAGCTCCTCCAGCATTTTCCCGGCAGGATCGTAGCGTCGCCTTATGCTTCTCGCCGGATTCCGCAGCTCAATCAGGCGTCCGATCTTGTCGTAGCCGAAATGCTCCTGCACCTGCCTTCCTGGATGCCTTACATCGAGCATTGTCTTGCGGACGATGCGCCCCAGCTTGTCGTTTGAGAAAGAGATCCGCTGCCCAAGCGCATCCACCACGCTTTTGAGGCGCCCCGCCGCATCGTAGTCATAGCGGCGCTCCTGACCCCAATAATCGACCTCATTGACGATACGTCCAAGCGCGTCGCGTACCAGCTGATAGGACTCTCCGCGCTGGTTGATCACCGCGATCAGTTGTTGCTCGCTATCGTAACGGTACTGCACGCTATGGCCATCAGCCTGCATGCGGGTAGACACCTGCCCGACACCCACATACTCCAGACGAGTCTCCGTACCCGCCTCGTCGACGTACCGGATCAACTGGTCTTCAGCATCGTACTCGCATCGAATGCTGGTTCCTTCTGGAGCTCGGACAACCAACAGGCGACCCTTTTTGTCGTATTCGTAATGATTGGTCTGCCCTAGCGCATCCACCTGTTCCAAAAGATTGCCAAGAGGGTCGCTTGCATAGCGCGCTTCGGAGCCGAGCGCATCAATCACCGCACAGACCAGACCGTGCCGATCGTAACGCAACCGTGTCATCGCCTGCCGGGCATTCTGCTGGGCTAGAAGTTGACCTTTCGGGCTGTACTCGAAGCTTGTTCTCGCACCGAGTGGATCCACCTGTGCCACCAGCTTGAACTTATCGTCGAATTCCTGCTGCCACGTCGCGCCGTCTGGGGTCCGCAGAACAACCATGTTGTCCAGCGGATCATAGTCAAACTGAAAGCTGCTTCCGTCTGCCCGTGTCAGGCAGCACAAGTTGCCGTGTGCATCGTAAGCGAAGCCCGTGCGCAGGCCTTCCGGATCCGTGACCGCGACCGTGCGGCCGAAATCATCGTACTCGAAGAAGGTGACGCCATCGAGCGGATCAATTTCGCACAGGGGCAGCTGGTTTTCATCGAACTTGATCACACTCAGGTGGCCGAGCGAATCAGTCACGCGCGTCTCGCGCAGCAGTGCGTCGTACTCGAAATGGTAGTTGTACAGGCCGCCATCGCCCCAGGAGTGCACTACCCGCCCCTGCGCATCGAACGCGTAGTAGAACGACAGCCCGACCCGGTCCGTGTGCTGCACCAATCGATGCTGTTGATAGACAAATGTACGCGCCGCACCCAAAGCGTCCAGCGCTGCAGCCAGATCACCTTCACTGCTGTAGCGGTAACTCACCAGCGGATGCACCAGCCCGGTTGCCGGGTCGTGCAGTGCCATCCGCTCTATGCGGCCATGGCGCGTATCCACGTCGATGAAGCGGCCTTGCAGGCCGTCGGCACCGCTTTCGACGATACGTACCAGATGGCCATCATTGCGTTCGAAGCGCCAGTAGTTGCCACTGGCGTCTTCGATGCGTTCCAACGCCAGCAGGCCATGCACTGGTAGCGCAGCAACGCCACTCCGCAGGTCCCCGCCGAACACATATTGCAGCCCGCCCTTGAAGCGCACCCGCAGCTGACCGTTCTGGCGCAGCAGGCGCGCACCATCCACAAGATCGAGTATCGCTGCCGCTTCACCATCAACCGGTGGCAGCTCGGGGAAGAACGCCACCTGCCCCGGCCCCGACATCCATACCGACCCATCAGCCAGCACTTCCAAGGTGATATCGGCAGGCGTCTGCCAGCCGATACCACAGGCACCGCCACGCCCGATCTGGGCGGAGCTGTAGCTGCGCTGCCATGCGAACGGCAGACGGCCTGGAATATCAAAATCCTGGTGACTGATCACGACGCTGCCGTCACGTATATCTACCGGCTCGGCGCGCAGGATCTTGCATTTAAGCGTGCCAGACGGCAGATGCCCCCACTTTCCTTGACGCCACTTCTTGAAGGCATCCATCTTGCCCTGGAAGAATTTGCTCTTGCGCAGCTTGCCCAATCCGGCAAACGCGGCGCGGAACGCCATCGCTGTCCACGAAATCGTTGGCGGCCCGCCGACTGTCACGCTGCTGGGAATGGCCACGTTCAAACCGGTCGGCAGGGACATCGCGCGCAGCGGTTTCTTCGGCTTCTTCATCCGGAAGGGATTGATCATCCCGGCCAGGTTGCAGTCCAGCACCGGCATCGCCAACCGGGAGAACGGTTCGCCATCCGCAGATACGGTGCGGCTACCCATGAAGATTTCTTCGCCGTCGAACTGCGGACCCATTGGTGCAGCCAACGGCGGCGCCCAAACGCCGAGCGGAATGTGTACGTCCAGCCCGCCAGTTCCGGCGGTGGCGCGATGCACACCATTGACCTTGATCGTCGAGCCGATAAACGGGATGTAATCGAAGGGATCCAGCACCAAGCCGATATGCGGCGTTGGCAGTGGGCTTGGCGGCACCGCATACATGTGGATGTCGATGCCCAACTGCGGATCGAGGTGTTTGGCGGCGATGCTCATGGCAACACTCCTTGTCGCTCAGATCGCGCGCAGCAATGCACGCAGGAAGGCTTTGACCTCGTCGCGATAGTCGGCACTGATCCAGGCCACGACGATGATCCCGATCACGATGGCCACCGCCATCACTGCTGTTTTCCTGCTTGGCGTCATGCCAGTGCTGCTCCTACCGTTGTTGATGCGTCACGTGTCACAGCCGATGGCTGCAGTAGTGTTGATGGATCGGGCAGTGGCTGCATTGCCGGCGGCTCGCTCCATACCGGCACTTCATGGTCGAGCGGATGTTCGATCGCGGGAATCCCGTTCCAACCGGGGTCCAGAAAGTCGCGCCCCACCGCAACAATCTTGCGGAAAAACTCATCACCGGCCTGGATCAACCGCTCACGTTCCTGCTGGGCGCGATGGAATCCCTGCTCCAACGCTGCGTCCAACTGCACCTCGATGGCGTCGAGCGCAGCGCGTGCGGGCCGCGGGCCCAACGCCATGGCGTTGCTCTCGGCATCAACAAACACCTTGGTACTGGCCTGCACATAGCCTGCCGAAATCTCCTGCAGCTTCTCGCAGCGTCGTGCGTCCTGCAGCAACAGCAGATCCCACAATGCCTGCGGCAAGGTCGTCGTCTTGCGGTCTGCCGGCGACAGCGGCTTTGCGATGCGAATCGCTTCCAGCAGCTCGGTGCGCGCGATTTCTTTGTTACCCGCCTGCAACTGGCACCAACCGGCCATGCGCTGCCCTTCCAGCTGGAACATGGGATTGGGGATACTGGCAGCCGACGCCGATGCCTGTAGATAGGTCTGTGCGGCGCGTTCTGGCTGCTTCGCAGTCAACCAGCAACCGGCTTCGCCGAACCAGCTCTGCATCACCAGATCCGCGCCTGCGGCATTGCCGCCTGAGCGGGCACTCTCAGCAGCGCTGCGCGCAGTGCGGTAAGCATTGATGGCATTGGCGTGGTCGCCGTGCTTGAGCCAGCTGCCCGCCACCATCATCTGCACTACCGATTGCTGGTCGTGCCAGCCGCTGCGTGACGCCAGCGCCTGCGCGCGATCGGCGCGGGCTAGCACCTGTGCGGGGCTACCGCGTTCGATCAGCAGCATCAGGTCAGCAAGCAACTGACGGTACAGCACCTCTGGGCCGCGTCCACTCGCCTGCGCGGCGGTGTCACGGGCAATGGCGAACATATCGACGCCGCCGCCGATCAAGGCAGCCGTGTCACTGTGTTTCTCCAGCAGTGGCTGCCAACGCGGATCTTCCTGGGTGTCGACCAACACCAATCGCAGGCGCTTGCCCGGGCCGGCGCTGAGTGCCGCCGAGACCCAGCGCTCAAAGCCGTCACCCGGGGCTTGGCGTTCTGGTTCCAACACTGCCGCCATCAGGCGCATATGGTCACCATGATGCGCAACAAAGCTCTCAAGCACCTCGACCACGCCGGAAGCCGAGTCCGGGTGGGTTTCATTGGGGCCGCGCCATCCAAGTGAAACACCCTGCTCCCGCAGTTCATCCTGACTGCCGAGATAGCGCTCCAACAAGTCCTGCTTGATCTGCCGGCTGTAGCGGAAACCGAGCTCGTAGCGCGCGTCGATACGCAGGAAATAGTCCGGCGTATTGCGTCCTTCGTCGTGCCGCTGCATCTCGAAGAATGCAGCAAGCAGGCGGCTTGCGTTGGCTGGCAAACGCCATATCAGCAATCGCCTGGATGGATCGGAACTGGCCTGTAACCAAGCTTCGCGCAAGGTGTCGAGGCCGCGCAACATGGGGGTGTCCTGCACGCTGAATCTCCGTTCTGCTTAGCAGTTGAGCTTGATCTCGCTACCATTGACCGAAACGCCACTGGCGTTGATCACTACCTCTGAACCACCGGCACTTATCCTGATCTCACCGGCGGTAATCTCGATGGCGGACGATTCGCCCACTGCAGCGATCAGCTTGGCTGCGGACGACAAGGTCATGTCGCCGGTCGAGAACTGCGAGTGGGTTTCGGTGACACCCTGCTCGAACGTTCCCTCCACACCGATGGTGCGCGAGCCCTTGTTTGCATCCTCCACCGCACCGGTGACTCCGCGCTTGTCCAGGCCCGTAATCGTGGTTTCCCGCCCTGCCAGGTATTGCTCGGTAACTTTTCCCTGCACCTGTTCCCACGAGGTCGAGGTGATGGTCTGCTTCCACGTGCCGGTGCGCTGGCTGATGTAGTTGCCGGTCAACGTGGTGGTGAAAGGACCAGTGATGGTTTCGGTATAGCCGGCAGCGAGAATCGTCTTGGTCTGACCGGTGTGAAAGGTCTCGGCGACTGCGCCGGTGACATCAGTGGTGCGAGTGCCGGTGACGGTCGAGGTATCGGTACCGGTAACGGTGATGCCGCGATTGCCGGTGATACCGATGGTCTGGTTGCCGCCCACAGTCATGCCGTGGTCAACCGCCACACTCGTGGTCTTGTTGTTGAGGATGCTCGCGGTCTGGTCATTGAGAACGGTGGTGACCATGTCGCGCTGCGCACGCATGTTCAACAGCTCGCCCCCCGCACCATCGTGCATGGAGACTTCGTTCCAACCACCGCCTTTGACCGTTTTCGACTTCAGGCCGCTGACTTCCATGCCGAACGGCGGCATGTTCTGCTCGTTGTAGACACGGCCGGTGATGATCGGGCGATCCGGATCGCCATCAAGAAAATCGACGATGACTTCCTGGCCGATACGTGGCGGCGACACACCGCCCATGTCAGCGCCCGCCCAAGGGCTGGAGCTACGGATCCAGCATGAGGCGTTCTCACGTCGATCCAGCTTCCTGTCCCAGTGGAACTGCACCTTCACCCGGCCATAGGCGTCGGCATGCAGCTCCTCGCCCGGCGGGCCGACCACCGTTGCGGTCTGCGGTCCAGGCATGCGTGGCCACGGTGTCTGTCGCAAGGGACGGAACGGAATACGCCTGCGCAATACCTGCGCCTGCATCTCAACGCTGGGCAATTCCGCACTGGAAAAATCGCTGGCGAAATTATTGTGACCCTCGCGCTGCATCGACACCACGAAGAACTCACGGTCTGCCTCATCGCGACCAATGAAATCAGGATGCCGTTCGAGACTGAAGCAAGCACCAGCCCCCAGGTCACCGGCATTGCCAGCGCATTCGAACAACTTGGTCGGCCAGCTCACTTCCTCGTTACGTACTGCCGCCAAGGCTTCACCAACGCGGCTGTTTGCAAAGCGTGCTGCGCCGTCATAACGGTATTGCTCCAGCGGCGGCAACAAGCCCATTGGCACCTGGTTGCCCTGGTTTCCATCAAGTTGCTGCTTGGGCTGCTTGAAATCGAAACTGCGCAATGTCTGCGCACTCGGCCCTACCCTGCGCCGCGCGCCCCAGCGATGCAGACCGGTACGCGCCAGGGTTCCCTGATCGGACACATACGCGATTGCAGCCGGTTCACCGTGTACGACACTGAGTGTGGAGTCATCGCTGATGACCAGCGTGTGCCCCTCATCATCATGTACGAAGCTGTAGTACAGGCCCGCGTCTTCCAGCAAGCGACTGACGAAAGCAAAGTCAGACTCGTTGTACTGCACGCAATAGGACAAGGGCTGCAACTTGCCGGCATTGAGATCGTAGCGGTAACGCGCCAACTGCTCGTAACCAGCAAACACTTCTTCGATGATCTGCAGAACAGTCTTGTCCTGGAAGATGCGGCAATTGCTGGTGTAATCGAGGAAGGCGAACCACGGCGCCACCTCGGCGCGGTAGCTGTTGAATTGCGCCTGTTGCCCGGTGCTGGCGAACTCGCGCACATAACCGTGCACACTGCGGCCACCAAATTCATCGCCAAGCAGCAGACGCAGCGGCTGCCCAACCAGCTGCTTCAACTCCAGCCTTGGCTGGGTAGACAGCAACTCGACGTGATAGAGGAATGGTGCGGAGACCGATTCATGGCCGTCAAAACGTTTGACCAGAAAGGTCTCTGGTGAAAGCGCGGTTTCCACTCGAACCAGGCGGCGGTCTTGATGCAGGCGTTGCACGCCGCCTGCTGCTGAAAGTGATTCTGCAAACATCGGGCGTTCCGTCGTCCCATGCGTTGTCGAGAACCCGACTGTGCCATTGCTTTATGTAACGCGCCAGTTTTCTGACACCCATATCGGGTCGTTGAAAGCTGAATTCGTAGGAATGTATTAGCCCAGGACCGGCTTCATCACGCAGTCCTCACGCAACCAAATCGCGGCTTTGCGGTGAACTGCGCGGATTCTGCTATCGGCGGCTTACAGAAGGTGTTTGTTGTCTGGACATTCGAGACACGTCTTTAGCGATGTAGATCACATAAAGCCGTGCAGACAAGTGTTGTCGCCCGGGTAAGCGCAGCGCAACCGGGGAAAGGAACCAGAATTTCTTCAGGCTTTCTGCCTGCGCTCCCAGATGCGCTGCCCACACCCGGGGGGCGTGCTACGAGTATTGATGGATCGTGGGTGAAGCCCCTGCCGAGCATGGCTCGGCACTACGGGAGGTGCGCACGCGTCAGGTCAAACGGATGCGCAGTGCTCGACGATCAATTGGATGGCTTTGCCGCCGCGATAGTCGTCGCTCACCAGTCGGTAGGCGACCTGTACATGCTGCGCGGGTGCGGTGCCGGTCCAGCCGCTGAAATGGATCGCATTGATCCGCGCCGCGCTGCCGGTCTGACGCAATACGAACTTCAGATGGCGCTCCTTGAGTACGCGCCATTCAAGCACTTCGAAAGCACCGTCAAATAAAGGTTCAGCGAAGCCCTGCCCCCACGGGCCGGCAAGACGCAGTGCTTCGGCGTGCTGGAAATCCAGTTCGGCAGGCGACAACTCGCCATCGCTGAGCAACTGCTGTTGCAGCAATGCCGGGTCCAGACTGCGCTGCACCTGCTGTTCGAAGGCCGCCTTGAATGCATCCAGATTTGCCAATGGCAAACTCAGCCCCGCAGCCATCGCGTGGCCACCGAACTTCTCCATCATTCCCGGATGGTTGGCGTTGATCGCAGCCAAGGCATCACGGATGTGGAAGCCGCTGATCGAACGCGCCGAACCACGCAGCGCATCGCCACCGGGTTCAGCTGGTGCAAAGGCAATCACCGGCCGATGCAGGCGATCCTTCATCTTCGATGCAACCAGGCCCACCACGCCCGGGTGCCACTCAGCGTCGAACAGACAAGCCGCGACGGGGCGCTGCATGTCGTCATCCAACACGGCGCGGGCAACCGCACGTTCGGCATCGTCGGTCATGATCTGCTGCACGGCGCGGCGCTCGGCATTGATCTCTTCCAGCAGCGTGGCGATCTCCCGTGCCTGTGCTGGATCTTCGGTCAACAACAGCTCAATGCCCAGCGCCATGTCTTCCAGACGCCCTGCCGCATTCAAACGCGGCGCAACGGCGTAACCGATGTCGCTGGCGCTGAGCCGACGCGGGTCGCGTCCACTCACCTCGATCAAGGCCTGCAGGCCGACGCTGGCCTTGCCAGCGCGCAGACGGCGTAAGCCCGCTGAAACCAGGGCGCGATTGTTCTCATCCAGTGCCACCAGATCGGCGACAGTGCCGACGGCGACCAGGTCCAGCAGCGTCAGCAGATCAGGTTCCGGCTGGGTCCCGAATGCTGCCTGCTCGCGCAGGTGCCGACGCAACGCCATCAACACGTAGAAGATGACGCCGACACCGGCCAGCGCTTTGCTGGGGAATGCGTCACCGTCCACATTCGGATCGACGATCGCGTCAGCCGGTGGTAGCTGCTCACCAGGAAGATGGTGATCGGTGACCAGCACCTGCCAACCCAAGGCTTTTGCTGCGCGCACGCCGGCATGACAGGCAATGCCGTGGTCGACCGTGACCAGCAGGCCCGGCTTCAACGCGGCAAGTTCTTCGACCAGCGACGGCGATAGGCCGTAGCCATGCACCATCCGGTTCGGCACGGCATGCACCACATCGCGTGCGCCCAGCATACGCAGACCACGCACGCCTACCGCACAGGCCGTGGCGCCGTCGCAGTCGAAATCACCGACGATGAGAATGCGCTTGTCGTTGGCGATTGCAGCGGCCAGCAACTGCACCGCAGCCTGCATGCCGCCGAGTAGATCAGGTGCATGCAACTGGGCCAGTCGTGGCTGCGCCTGCTCTGGCGTGGTAGCACCGCGTGCTGCATAGATGCGCCGCAGCAACGGCAGGGTTTCATCGTTCCAGCCGTCGACCGCGACCATGTCGCGGCGAACGATCTTCAAACTGTCACTCATCAGCAAGCGTCATGATCGGTTTCTTCCACAGGAGCCAACGCTGCCCGCGGGTGATGCGATAGCCGGTACCGTCTTCGAAATCCAGCTGCAACTCGCTGAGTTCGCCACGCTTGAGTGCATCGAGCAAGGGGGCGATTGCATCCCGAGCGAGCTGCTGCAGCGAACGCAGTTGGCGCAGATCTACCAACGCATCCACGCTCTGCTCGCCGCCCAGGCGCACCCCGGCCATCGCAGCCAAACCCTGCACCAGGGCATCACGGCTGCGCACCTGCGCGTGCGCGGTATGTACCGATGCCGGCAGGCTGCCAGCGCCCCAGAACCACAGTGAATTGACCGCACGCTGGCCTTGCGCCACGCGTTGTTCATTCCATGGATGCTGGTGCAGGACCACCTGCGTTTCGGTCAACAACGCGCGCCAACGGCGTCCGTTCTCTCCGTTGGGCAGATGCGAGAACAAATCGTCGCCGAGCACCACATCCGGCTCTGCAAACTCGGGCAGTGGCGTGTCAGCCGGCAGACGCAGGTACCAACGCGAGGGCGTCGGTGCATCCAATTGGTAGCCGAAACCAGCGAACAACGGCTGCAGCGCGGGTAACAAGGCGTCAACGTCAGTCTGCTCCAAGCGCAGCGTCTCGGCCGCCGCCATTAGACGCGCCCCCTGCATGTCCGGCACGATATTGGCTGGATCGGCACGCAGCCAGAAGCCGCCCGCGGCGTCGCCGGCATCGGTCTGGCGGGTCAAGGCGGCAGCCGACCAGGCGGCCGGCTGCACGCTGAAGTGACGCCGCAGCTGCGCCGATTCACCGGCCGTACCGAGCGAGCGCTCGGCACGGCCCAGGGCCATGGCCACCTGCGCCGGCAGTTCGCCTGCCGGAAAACGGCTGCGCGCGGGCAGCAGCAGCGTGGCTTTGGCCATCGTCAGTCGAGGTACTCGACGCTGACGATTTCGTACTCGCGCTGGCCAGCCGGCGCGTCGATGGCGATGGCGTCGCCTTCGTGCTTGCCAATCAGCGCACGCGCCACCGGCGAGGAAATGGCGATCAAGCCCAGCTTGATGTCCGCTTCCAGGTCACCAACGATCTGGTAACGCTTTTCTTCGTCGCTCTCGACGTCGGCCAGGGTCACCGTTGCACCGAACACCACCTTGCTGCCAGCGTTGAGCTTGCTGATGTCGATGATTTCCGAATGTGACAGTTCACCTTCCAGCTGCTTGATGCGGCCTTCGATGAAGCCCTGCTCTTCGCGTGCGGCGTGGTACTCGGCGTTTTCCTTCAGGTCACCGTGCTCGCGTGCTTCGGCGATGGCGGCGATGACCTTCGGGCGCTTCTCCGACTTCAGGTGATCCAGCTCGTCACGCAGGCGCTTGGCGCCCTTCATCGTGATGGGGGCTCTCATGCATTCAACTCCTTGTGCAGTTCCTGCAGCGACAACACCGGACCGGTGCCACGGAACTCCAGCGACTGCACCAGCGCCTTGGCGCCAGCAACGGTGGTGGAGTACGTGATGCGGTTCTGCAGTGCCTCGCGGCGGATCGAGAACGAGTCATTGATCGCAGCACGGCCTTCGGTCGTGTTGACGATGTAGACGATCTCGCCGTTCTTGATGCTGTCCACGATGTGCGGACGGCCTTCAACCACCTTGTTGACGACGTCACAGGTATAGCCGTGCTGCTGCAACCAGGCGGCGGTGCCACGGGTGGCCACCAGCGAGTAGCCGCGTTCGACCAGCCCCTGCACCGCCGGCATCACGCGCTGCTTGTCAGCGTCGCGCACCGAGATGAAGACCTTGCCGACCGGCGGGGTCTTGATGCTGCCGGCTTCCTGCGCACGTGCGAACGCTGCGCTGAAGGTACGGCCTACACCCATCACCTCACCGGTGGAGCGCATCTCCGGCCCGAGGATCGGATCGACGCCCTGGAACTTGGCAAACGGGAAGATCGCTTCCTTCACCGAGTAGTAATCCGGCACGATTTCCTTGGTCGCGCCCTGCTCGGCAAGCGTCTTGCCGGCCATGCAGCGGGCAGCGATCTTGGCCAGCGCCATGCCGGTCGCCTTGGACACGAACGGCACGGTGCGCGAGGCACGCGGGTTGACTTCCAGCAGGTAGATCACGTCGTTGCCATCGGCATCGGCCTGGATCGCGAACTGGGTGTTCATCAGGCCGACGACCTGCAGTGCCTTGGCCAGCTCGGTGACCTGGCGGCGCAGTTCGGCCTGGGTTTCAGCCGACAGCGAGTACGGCGGCAGCGAGCAGGACGAGTCACCGGAGTGCACGCCGGCTTCTTCGATGTGCTCCATCACGCCGCCGATCAGGACCTTGCCGTCCTTGTCGCAGATGATGTCGACGTCGGCTTCGACCGCCGCATCAAGGAAGTGGTCCAGCAGCACCGGCGAATCGTTGGACACCTTGACCGCGTCGCGCACGTAGCGGGCCAGGTCGGCTTCGCTGTAGACGATTTCCATTGCACGGCCGCCAAGCACGTAGCTCGGGCGCACCACCAGCGGGTAGCCGATCTCGCGGGCCAGCAGCAGGGCTTCCTGGTCGTTGCGGGCGATGCGGTTCGGCGGCTGCTTCAGGCCGAGCTTCTCGACCAGCTGCTGGAAGCGCTCACGGTCTTCGGCCAGATCGATGGAGTCCGGCGAGGTGCCGATCACCGGCACGCCATTGGCTTCCAGTGCACGCGCAAGCTTCAGCGGGGTCTGCCCGCCGTACTGCACGATCACGCCCTTGGGCTGCTCCAGCTCGACGATCTCCAGCACGTCTTCCAGCGTCAGCGGCTCGAAGTACAAGCGGTCGGAGGTGTCGTAATCGGTCGAAACGGTTTCCGGGTTGCAGTTGACCATGATGGTTTCGAAACCATCCTCGCGCAGGGCGAGCGCAGCGTGCACGCAGCAATAATCGAACTCGATGCCCTGGCCGATGCGGTTCGGGCCACCGCCCAGGATCATGATCTTGTCGCGGTTGCTCGGCGCGGCCTCGCACTCGTCCTCGTAGGTCGAGTACAGGTAGGCGGTGCCGGTGGCGAACTCGCCGGCGCAGGAGTCAACGCGCTTGTAGACCGGACGCACCTTGTGGGCGCGACGCAGTGCACGGATGGCCGCTTCGTTGGTGCCGGTCAGCTGCGCCAGGCGCGCATCGGAGAAACCGGCGCGCTTGAGCTTGCGCAGGCGCGCTGCGTTCAGCGAATCGATACCTTCGGCATGGACCTGCTTTTCGTCAGCGATGATCTCTTCGATCTGGTCGAGGAACCACGGGTCGATGTGCGACAGGCCATAGATTTCTTCCACGCTCATGCCGGTACGGAAGGCATCGCCGACGTAGAACAGACGCTCCGGGCCCGGGGCCTTGAGCTCGCGCTTCATGGTGGCGACGTCGTCTTCGTTGCCCAGGTCCAGCTCGGTCGGGTCGAGGCCGACCTTGCCGGTTTCCAGGCCACGCAGTGCCTTCTGCAGCGATTCCTTGAAGGTGCGGCCCATCGCCATCACCTCGCCCACCGACTTCATCTGGGTGGTCAGGCGCGCGTCGGCAGCAGGGAACTTCTCGAAGGCAAAGCGCGGAATCTTGGTGACGACGTAGTCGATCGACGGCTCAAACGAGGCCGGGGTCAGGCCGCCGGTGATTTCGTTCTTCAATTCGTCCAGGGTGTAACCGACAGCCAGCTTGGCGGCGACCTTGGCGATCGGGAAGCCGGTGGCCTTGGAGGCCAGTGCCGAGGAACGCGATACGCGCGGATTCATCTCGATCACCACCACGCGGCCGGTGGTCGGGCTGATGCCGAACTGCACGTTCGAACCGCCGGTATCCACGCCGATCTTGCGCAGCACGGCGATGGAGGCATCGCGCAGGCGCTGGTATTCCTTGTCGGTCAGGGTCTGCGCCGGTGCCACGGTGATCGAGTCACCGGTGTGCACGCCCATCGGGTCCAGGTTCTCGATCGAGCAGACGATGATGCAGTTGTCCGCGGTGTCGCGGACCACTTCCATTTCGAATTCCTTCCAGCCCAGCACCGATTCTTCGACCAGCACTTCGGTGGTCGGCGACAGTTCCAGGCCGCGACCAACGATCTCGATCAGCTCTTCGCGGTTGTAGGCGATGCCGCCGCCGCTGCCGCCGAGGGTGAAGGACGGCCGGATGATGGTCGGGTAGCCAACGCGGGTCTGGATTTCCAGCGCCTCTTCCAGCGTGTGGGCGACGGCTGCAGTCGGGCATTCCAGGCCGATCTCGCCCATCGCCACGCGGAACAGCTCGCGGTCTTCGGCCATGCGGATGGCTTCGCGCTTGGCACCGATCAGCTCGACGTTGTACTTCTCCAGCACGCCGTGGTCAGCCAGGTCCAGCGCGCAGTTCAGCGCGGTCTGGCCGCCCATGGTCGGCAGCAGCGCGTCGGGGCGCTCCTTGTCGATGATCTTCTCGACCGTCTGCCAGTTGATCGGCTCGATGTAGACGGCATCGGCCATCTCCGGGTCGGTCATGATCGTGGCCGGGTTGGAGTTCACCAACACCACGCGGTAACCCTCGTCACGCAGCGCCTTGCACGCCTGCGCGCCGGAGTAGTCGAACTCACAGGCTTGGCCGATGACGATCGGGCCGGCGCCGATGATCAGGATGGTTTTTAGGTCGGTGCGCTTTGGCATTTTCTTCTCTAAGTCAGTACAGCGTGTCTGGGGGAAGTGATCGCACGCTGTCGATCAGGAAAACTCTTCTGGATCAATCGTGACACCGCATTGGCTCTGGATGCGCTCGCTCATGCGCAGCGGCAGGCCATCGGGCATCTCGCCCAGCTCCGCAAGCACGGCACCCAAGGCTTCATAGGAACCACTCGCCATGAACTCACCTACCTGCTTGCGCTCCAGCTCGCTGGGCTCGCCCTCGAACTCGGCGGGCAAGGCGGTGCCGTACATCATCTGGCGCTGGGTCGCGACCATGCGCTTGCCGCCCTGGCTTGAATAGAACGCCTGCCAGCGCTTGAGGTGCTGCTGCCCGTCGTTGCCAAGATTGGCGACCAGGCGATCCACCAGTGCTTCATTGAGCACCTCACCGATCGGCGCGGCCAGGCACGCGCGTTGTGCTGCCGGAATCTGCTGGAAGAGCGTGACATTGGCCAACATGGACGTGGCCGCGTCATTGCCCATGCGCTCGAAGCCGGTCAGCGGCAGCAGATCGCGGATCTCCTGCGCGGTCACTGGCGCCGCGCTGGCCACCGAGGTGACCAGCAGCGCCGGCAACATCAGCCAGCGCGCCTGGCTCACGCCTTGGCCCCTTCCATCAGGGTGATGAAGCGGTCAAACAACGGTGCCACGTCACGCGGACCCGGCGAGGCTTCCGGGTGGCCCTGGAAGGAGAACGCCGGCGCATCGGTCAGCGCGATGCCCTGGATGGTCTGGTCGAACAGCGAGCGGTGGGTGACCCGCACATTGGCAGGCAGCACGCTTTCGTCGATGGCGAAGCCGTGGTTCTGCGAGGTGATCATCACCCGGCCGTCGTCGATGTCCTGCACCGGGTGGTTGGCACCGTGGTGGCCGTGGCCCATCTTCATGGTCTTGGCGCCTGCGGCCAGGCCGAGCAGCTGGTGGCCGAGGCAGATACCGAAGGTCGGAATCTTCTGCTCGACGAAGGTCTTGATCGCGCTGATGGCGTAATCGCAGGGTTCCGGGTCGCCCGGGCCGTTGGACAGGAACACGCCATCCGGCTTCAGCGCCAGCACTTCGGCAGCCGGGGTCTGTGCCGGCACCACGGTCAGCTCGCAACCGCGCTCGGCGAGCATGCGCAGGATGTTGGTCTTGACGCCGAAGTCATAGGCCACGACCTTGAACTTCGGTTCGGCGCGCACGAATTCGTTGCGATCCAGGTCCAGCTGGCCTTCGGTCCAACCGTAGGACGTGTCGGTGCTGACCACCTTGGCCAGATCCATGCCCTTCAGGCCGGGGAACTTGCGGGCGGCTTCCAGCGCCTTCTCGACATCGATGTCGGGGCCAGCCATCAGCGCAGCGTTCTGGGCGCCGCGCTCACGCAGGATGCGGGTCAGCTTGCGGGTATCGATGCCGGAGATGGCCACCACGCCGCGCTGGATCAACCAATCCTGCAGCGACACCTGGTTGCGCCAGTTGCTTGGGCGACGCGGCACATCGCGAACGATCAGGCCCGATGCCCATACCTTGGAGGCTTCGTCGTCCTGGTCGTTCATACCGGTGTTGCCGATATGCGGGTACGTCAGGGTGATCATCTGCCGGGCGTAGGACGGATCGGTCAGCATTTCCTGGTAACCGGTCATGGCGGTGTTGAACACCACCTCACCCACGGATAGGCCGGGCGCGCCTACGGATTCGCCCTCGAATACGGTGCCGTCTTCGAGCACGAGAATTGCGGCTTGGGTCACGGGAATCTCACTTTGGCTACCGGGGGACTCCGAAGCCACGCCTGCGTTCACGGTCAAAAACCGGTTGCAAAAAAGCGCGGACGGCGGTCTGGGAACCGGTCCGGCTAACGTGTTTCGGCGAGCCGGAATTGTAAAGGCAAGGGGGCACCAACGCCAGCGCCCCGTTCGCCTCTCTTCAGCTGTTCAGTGGTGACAAAAGCCATGTTCCGGAAGGAAAGTGCCGCGCATTCAGCTGTTTCAGGCCAACTCGGACGTCCCGACCAGATCCCGCACCCGGTACTGCGCCGGACCGCGCTGGCGCAGCTGCTTGGCCGCATGCAGCGCCCCGCGCGCGAAAATGTCGCGGTTGGTGGCACGGTGCACCAGCTCCACCCGCTCGCCCAGGCCGGTGAACTGCACGAAGTGCTCGCCGATGATGTCGCCAGCACGCAGGCTGGCGTAACGCGGCTCCGCGCCGCCGTGCTGGGCCGATTCCCCCAGTGTCAGCGCGGTACCGGAGGGGGCGTCCTTCTTGTGCACGTGATGGGACTCGACGATGTCGCAGTCCCAGCCAGGCAACGCTGCCGCGGCACGCTCCACCAGCTCGGCCAGCACTGCCACGCCGAGACTGAAATTGGTCGCCCAAACCAGAGGGATCTTGTTCGCGGCTGCAGCTAAAGCGGCCTGCTGTACCTCACTGATGCCGGTTGTGCCCGATACCAGTCCCACACCGCGTTCCACGCACAGTGCCAGCACCGGGTCAAAGCCCTCCGGGAGGCTGAAATCGATCGCCACATCAAATGCAGGCGTACCAGACAGCTCGCTGGCGGCGAAATGCGGAATGCCATCGATCACGCGCTGGACTGGCGGTTTGCGCACCACCGCGGCGACCACCTGCAAGGAGGAATCTTCTGCCGCAAGGCGCAGCAGGGCTTGGCCCATGCGGCCGGAGGCGCCATGGATCAGCAAACGGGTTGGAGTCGTATTCATGCCCGCACGCTAACGCTTCAACGGCCCAGCGCACAAGCACACAGCGCGCGATTACATCCTGCCGACATGGGTGATCGAACGACTGCCGGTCATATAGGTCCGCCAGCGGCTGCGTTCCACCGTGTCGCGGCCGCGGCTGACCATGCGCACGCCCGCCATTTCGACAATGGCCGACACCTCAACCTCGGCCGAACGGCCATCACTGGCAATACTGATGCTGTTCACCTTCTGCTCGTAGCGCAGCGGCATGCGACCACCGAAGGTTTCCCGGAACTGGCGCAGCTGGCTCATGCTTTCAGCCAAGGAGGCGCAGTACTGCTCCCTGTCATAGCGCTGCTCGGCCTGCTGGGTTTCGGTCTTGGTTACCGTGGTCTGCACATAGTCTTTCGACAACATCTCGCACAGCGGCTTGTCGTCGCCTGCCGCAAGCGCCTGGTCGGCGCGCATGTACAGCGCGCGCACCTGGGACTCCGTGATCTTGTTGCCACCACGCAGATAGAACGACCCACCTGCAGCCAACACCACCACACACAGCACAACGCCAATCAATGACTTCATGTCTTCCCCCTGTTTGCTCCGTGCAATCGACGCAGTGTACAGCCACGAGGCTTCAGCGAGCATCCAAACCTTGCCTGCACCACTGCCAGCCCCGCGGTCCGGCCGAACGACCCAGCGATGCGCAGCCAGAACCGCAGCCCTGGTAAGCGCAGCGCACCCGGGCTCCGCCTCTACCGAGCCTGGACACCGCTGCAACGCGCGCCATCCAATTGCTCCTGCCTGCAAAGGCAACAACGCCGGGTTTCCCCGGCGTTGTCGTATTGCTCAATGCTGCTTGGGCTCGCTTGGCCCGCAGCTGTTGCAGCCACCGCATGCCCCTGCAGCGCTGGCTGCCGGCGGCGCCAGACGTCGCCCCCAGGCCTGCAGCCGCGGCGAACGCTGCGGCTTCACCAGCCACAGCGCCAACACGCCGCGCAGCTTGCGCAGTACGCCCGGAAACTGCTTCTTCAGCACCACCCAGGCACTGACCAGCACCGCCACGGCGATGACCAGGTATTGCAGCAGCAGGCCCTTGTCCATCAGCCGGCTCCCAGTGCCACCGCCACCTGGTAGGTGACGAACGCCGCCAGATAGGCTGCGCCGAACAGGTAGACCGTGGCGAAGGCCATCTGCTTCCACGAGTTGGTCTCACGCTTGATCGTGGCCAAGGTGGAAATGCACATCGGCGCGTAGATGAACCAGACCATCAGCGACAAGCCGGTCGCCAAGGTCCAGCCATCGCTGATCACCGGGGTCAGCGCCTGGATGGCAGCGTCGTCATCGGCCGCCGACAAGGCATAGATCGTGGCCAGCGAAGACACCGCCACCTCGCGCGCACCCATGCCCGGGATCAAGGCAATACAGATCTGCCAGTTGAAACCCAGCGGGGCGAAGATCACCGCCATCGCATGGCCGATCTGGCCGGCGAAGCTGTAATCGATGGCCGGCATGGTCGCGTTCTCGGGTGCGCCCGGGTACGAGAGCAGGAACCACAACAGGATGGTCAGCGACAGGATGATGCCGCCCACGCGCTTGAGGAAGATCATCGCGCGCTCGTACAGACCCACCAGCAGGTCGCGCGGATTGGGCAGACGGTAGGACGGCAGCTCCAGCATCAAGGGATGCTCGCTCTTGTCGCGCCGGAACTTCTTCATCGTCCACGACATCACCAACGCACTCAGGATGCCGGCCACATACAGGGCAAACAGCACCAGTCCCTGCTGGTTGAACACGCCCCACACAGTCTTGGCCGGGATGAAGGCACCAATCAGCAAGGCGTACACAGGCAGGCGCGCCGAGCAGGTCATCAGCGGCGCCACGAGGATGGTCGCCAGGCGATCACGCGGGTCCTGGATCGAGCGGGTGGACATGATGCCCGGCACCGCGCAAGCGAAACTCGACAGCAGCGGGATGAACGAGCGGCCGGACAAACCGGCCGAGGCCATCATCCGATCCAACAGGAAGGCAGCGCGCGGCAGATAGCCCGACTCCTCCAATGCCAGGATGAAGGCGAACAGGATCAGGATCTGCGGCAGGAATACCAGCACGCCGCCGACACCGGCAATGATGCCGTCCACCAGCAGGCTGCTGAGCGGCCCTTCCGGCAGCTTCTCGGCCACCACCGGCCCCAGCCAGCCAAAGGCGGCCTCGATGCCATCCATCAATGGCGTCGCCCAGGCATACACCGCCTGGAAGATCAGGAACATCACCACAGCCAGGGTCAGCAGACCGAAAACCGGGTGCAGCAACCAACGGTCCAGCGCATCGTCCACCTTGGCGGTGGGCGCGGGCATGCGCACGGCGGAAGCCAGGATGTCGCGCACCTGCGCGTGGTAGTCAGCACCGGGCTCGGCCGCATGCACCGGCATGGCGTCGAGCTTTGGCATCAGCGTATCGATGCGCTCGACCAGCGCGCGCGCGCCGTTGTGACGCACCGCGACGGTTTCCACCACCGGCACGCCCAAGGCTTTCTCAAGTGCAGGTACATCGATCTCGATGCCACGCTTGCGCGCGGCATCGACCATGTTCAGCGCCACCACCATCGGCTTGCCGAGCTCGCGCACTTCCAGCGCAAAGCGCAGGTGCAGGCGCAGATTGGTCGCGTCGATCACGCAGATCAGCGCATCCGGCGCAGCTTCGCCAGGGTAGAAACCCCGACAAAGATCACGAGTGATGGCCTCGTCCAGGCTGGCCGGGTGCAGGCTGTAGGCGCCCGGTAGATCCAGCACCGCATACTCCTGCCCGGACGGCCCGCGCATGCGGCCTTCCTTGCGTTCGACGGTGACGCCGGTGTAGTTGGCCACCTTCTGGCGGCTGCCGGTCAGCTGGTTGAACAGCGCGGTCTTGCCGCTGTTCGGGTTGCCAACCAACGCCAACCGGGCAATAGCGGTACTCATGGCTGTGCTCCTTCGGCGCTGATCTGGACGCGCGCGGCCTCGCTACGACGCAGCGCAAAACGGGTAAACCCGACCTGGAACAGCAACGGCTCACCGCCGACCGGACCACGCGCAACCAAGCGGACTTCCTCTCCGTTCACGAAACCCAGCTCGCGCAGACGGCGCGCGATTGCATCGTTTGCATGCAGGTCCTGAACGCTTTCTACGCGCGCTGAAGCATGCAGCGGCAAATCTGACAACGTCACTGAATAGCGCCTATGGAGTGGTGATAAGAATGGTTATCAATTCTAGCATCGCCGCGCTGCGTCATGGCGTCCCACCCCTGCACCGCTATGATTCGTGGGATTACCGTTCAAACAGGCATTACCAATGAGCGATGCACTGCTCGTGCAGCAGCAGGGCGCGGTAGCGACCCTTTCCATGAACCGGCCGGACCTGCACAACGCCTTCGACGCGGCGCTGATCCAATCCCTGACCGAGACCCTGTCCAGCCTGGGCGCCGACCCGGCCGTGCGTGCCGTGGTACTGGCAAGTACCGGCCCCTCCTTCTCGGCCGGTGCCGACCTGCAGTGGATGCGTTCCATGGCCAGCGCCAGCCAGGAAGAGAACCGCATCGACTCACTGGCGCTGGCACGGCTGATGCGCACCCTGGATGAGCTGCCCAAGCCGACCATCGCCCGCGTGCAGGGCGCAGCCTTTGGCGGCGGCGTTGGCCTGGTCGCCTGCTGCGATATCGCCATTGCGGCCGAGGGCGCGCGCTTTGGCCTGACCGAAAGCCGGCTCGGCCTGCTGCCCGCGGTGATCTCGCCCTATGTGATCGCCGCGATCGGTCCGCGCCAGGCTCGGCGCTGGTTCGCCACCGGCGAGCATTTCGACGCAACTACCGCGCAGCAGATCGGCCTGGTCCACCAGGTCGTAGCCGCCGATGCCTTGGACGCCGCGGTGCAGACCCAGCTCAACCTGCTGGGCAAGGCCGGCCCGGTTGCCGCCGCCTCCGCCAAGGTACTGGTCCGCGAGGTCCATGCTGCACTGGGCGACCGCGATGGACTGGACCGTGCCAATGCTGGCCTGATCGCCGCCCTGCGCGCATCCGATGAAGGTCGCGAAGGGCTGACCGCCTTCCTCGAGAAGCGCCCTCCCCGTTGGACCGCGCAGTAATCCGCGCTCCTGCCCAACCTGCGCCCACCTCCAGCCGAAGACCGCTCCATGAATGATTTCGTCCGTATCGTCGAGGTAGGCCCGCGTGACGGCCTGCAGAATGAGAAGCAGCAGGTCGCCACCGCCGACAAGATCGAATTGATCGACCGGCTCTCGGCTACCGGCCTGCGCAGCATCGAAGCCACCAGCTTTGTCAGCCCGAAATGGGTGCCGCAGCTGGCTGACGCCGCCGAGGTGTTTGCCGGCATCCAGCGCAAGCCGGGCGTCAGCTACCCGGTACTGGTGCCCAATGAACAGGGGTACGAGCGCGCCCTGGCGGTAGGGGTTACCGAGGTTGCCGTGTTTACTGCCGCCTCCGAGCAGTTCAACCGCACCAATACCAATGCCGGCATCGATGAGTCGCTGCAGCGCTTCGAACCCATCCTGGCCCGCGCCAAGGCTGACGGTGTGCGGGTGCGCGGCTATGTCTCCACGGTATTGGGCTGCCCCTACCAGGGTGAAGTGCCGTTGGCCGACGTGGTCCGGGTGGCTGTTCGCCTGCACGCCATGGGCTGTTATGAAATATCACTGGGCGACACCATCGGCGTCGGCACCCCGCTCAAGGCCCGTGCGATGCTGCGGGCGGTGGCCGCGGAACTGCCGGTCGCCGACCTGGCCGTGCATTTCCACGACACCTACGGGCAGGCCCTGGCCAATATCGCCAGCTGCCTGGAGGAAGGCGTGCGGGTGGTGGATTCAGCCGTGGCCGGCACCGGTGGCTGCCCCTATGCGCGCGGTGCTAGTGGTAATGTCGCCAGCGAAGATGTTATTTACATGCTGCACGGCATGGGGATGCGTACCGGCGTGGATCTGCCGGCGCTGGCCGCTACGGGGAACTGGCTCGCAGAACGACTGGGCCGGCAGACAGGCAGCAAGACAGGAAGGGCATTGACAGTGTCATGACCGGAACCAGCCAGCTTGGGATATCTGACGACGGCGATCACCGCGCCGCGCATGTCGACGCGCTGGCTGGACTGGACAATGCACTTCAGCAACCGCTGCCGATCAGCCTGCAACAGGCCCTGCTTGCTGCCCGTTCAGCCTTGACCGAGGCCATGGCCGAGCGAAGGCTGGCACAACGTCGCTACGCCGCCCTGTTCAACGCAGTGCCCGACCCGGTCAGCATCCTCAGCGCTACCGGCGTGGTACTGGACGTCAACAGCGCCGGGGTCCGCGCCTATGGTCGTACCCGCGAGGAGATCGTCGGCCAGCCCATCGAGCTGCTCAATCCCGACCTGCCGGCCGACCACCTTGAGCCGGTCTGGGAAACCCTCAATCGTGGCGAAACCTATGTGGTGGAAGTCACCAACATGCGCGGTGACGGCAGCCGCTTCCCGGTGGAGGTGCATTCGGCCACCATCGAGCACGACGATGCACATTGCATCGTCGCCGTCGCCCGCGACCTGAGCCGGCGCTGGCAGGCCGAAACCCGTTACCGCCTGCTGCTGGAGTCCATCGACAAGGGGGTGATGCTGTTTGACCGCCACCTGGGCATCATTTCCGCCAATCCCGCGGCACACCGCATTTTCAACCTCGGCAGCATTGCCCCGGCCAAGGTGCCACTGCACAGCGACGAGTGGATCAGCGTCGATGAGCACGGCCGTCGGCTGCGGCCCGAGCACTGGCCGGTAACCCGCTCGTTTGCCGAAGGCAGGACCATCCCCAGCACCATCATCGGCCTGTACCACCGCCCCAACGGGCGGATGATCTGGATCTCGATCACCACGGTGCCGGTGTTCTCGGCCGGTTGTGACCTGCCCGACCATGTATTTTCCCTGTTCAGTGACATCACCGAACTCAAGCGCGACCACGCCCTGTTCGACCGCGCCCAATCGCTGGCGCATATCGGCGGCTGGGAGTGGGACCGTGGCCAGCAGCGGCTTTACCTCACCGGCGAGGCACAGCGCATTCTTGGCCAGCAATCCCCTCCCACCGATCTGGAGCAGCTACTGGCCTGCCTGAACAGCCTGTCGCGCCAGCAACTGCGCGATGCGATGGAACGCGTGGTCGAGCAGCGCACCGGGTTCGAACTGGAACTGCAGGGCCAACGCGCCAGCGGCCACAGCTTCTGGATCAGGATGATCGGCGAAGTGGAGCTTGGCGACCTTGCCTCGAACCGTATCGCCGGCACCCTGCAGGACATCACCGAGCCCAAGCACGCTGAGCAGACCCTCAAGAACCAGGCGCGCACCGACCCGCTGACCGGCATCATGAATCGCGATGCCGCACTTACCGATCTGGAAGCCCGGCTGAGCAACCCCTCGCACGCCGAGGTCGCAGTGCTCTACATCGATCTGGACCGGTTCAAGACCGTCAACGATGTGCTTGGCCACAACGCCGGCGACCTGCTGCTGATCGAGGCCACCCGCCGTATTGCCGATGCGATCGGCACCGAGGGCCTGCTGGCCCGCTTCGGCGGCGACGAATTCGTGGTGACCTGCGACGCCCGCGAGCTGCCAGGACGTCCCGAGAAGCTGGCCGAGGCCATCACCCGCGCCTTCGTCCCGCCGTTCCAGTTCGGCAAGGACGAATTCCCGGTCACTACCAGCATTGGTATTGCCCGCGCCCCCAAGGATGGCGTGCGCCCTCAGCAACTGATCCAGAACGCCGATCTGGCCATGTACGAATGCAAGCGCCGCGACCGCAATGGCTGGCAGCTGTTCTCGCCGGAACTGGCACGGCGCCAACGCGACCGCCTGCAGATCGAGCGGCGCCTGCGCAAGGCCCTGGACCGCGACGAGTTCCGGCTGGTCTACCAGCCGCAGGTTGACCTGCGCAGCGGCCAGACCATCGCCTGCGAAGCCCTGATCCGTTGGCGCAGCCGCCAGCTCGGCGAGCTGCGCCCGGATATCTTCATCAGCCATGCCGAGAACACCGGCGACATCGTGCGCATCGGCGAATGGGTGCTGCACCAGGCCTGTCGGCAGATCCGCGAGTGGCAGCGCGAGGGGCTGGGCATGATGCGGGTGGCGATCAACGTCTCCTACCGCCAGTTCAGTGGCGACCGCCTGGCGCGCCAGGTGCGCGAGGTGCTGGACCATTACGGCCTGCCCGGCAGCGCGTTGGAACTGGAGTTCACCGAGCGGGTATTGATCGAGGACGCCCCGGCGACCCTGCGCACCTTTGCCGAGCTGCGCGCCATGGGCGTGGTACTGACCATCGACGACTTCGGTGAAGGTTATAGCGCGCTCAACTACCTGCGCACCCTGCCGATCCACGGCCTCAAGCTCAGCCAGCTGTTCATCAGCGGCGTACCTGGCAACCCTTCCGACGTCGCCGTCTGCGAGGCGGTCTGTGGCATCGCCCGCAGCCTCGGCCTGGGTCTGGTCGCCGAAGGCATCGAGTCCGAGGCGCAGCGCCAGTTCCTGCTTGGGCTTGGCGTGCCGGTTGGCCAGGGCTTCCTGTTTGCACCTGGCCTGTCGCCGCCTGACTTCAGCCGGCAACTAACCAGGGCCGACATCGCCGGCCCGGTACCACAGGTCTGATCACCCCCAACCTGGCACAGATCGGAATCACCCCGTAGCCCGGGTAAGCGCAGCGCACCTGGGGCTTTCGGCAGATGCTCCAGCCCCCCCCAACTATCCCGCTCCCCGGGTGCGCTGTGCTTACCCGGGCTACCTTCATGGCAAGGACAGGATTCAATTGCCCATGGCCTCGCTGCATCAGGTCCTGGGCCACAGGTCTGCCCGCAGCCGCTGGCCGCGGATCGGCATCAGCTAGAATCGGCGGATCACTCAGCAGGATTGTTCCGATGCAGCTGTCTTCCGTTCGTGCCGTCATCACCGGCGGCGTCTCTGGCCTCGGCCTCGGCGTCGCCCAGTTCCTGGTTGCCAATGGCGGCAAGGTCGCCCTGTTCGACCTCAATGATGAAAAGGGCGCCGCTGCGGTCGCCGAACTGGGCGCCGACAATGCCCGCTACTTCACCACCAATGTCACCGACGAAGCCGGTGTCGCCGCCAATCTGGCTGCCGCGCGTGAGTTCCTGGGCGGCTTGAACGTGGTGATGAACTGCGCCGGCATCCTTGGTGCCGGCCGCGTGCTCGGCCGCGAAGCGGCGATGCCGCTGGCCAACTTCCAGACCACGGTGATGGTCAACCTGGTCGGCAGCTTCAACGTCGCCAAGGCCGCCGCCGAACTGATGCAGCACAACGAGGCCAACGCCGACGGCGAGCGCGGTGTGATCATCAACACCGCCTCGGTGGCAGCCTATGAGGGCCAGATCGGCCAGGCCGCCTATTCCGCCTCCAAGGGCGGTGTGGTCGGCATGACCTTGCCGATGGCACGCGAGCTGTCGCGCTTCGGCATCCGCGTACTCACCATTGCCCCGGGTGTGTTCTGGACCCCGATGGTCGACGGCATGCCGCAGAACGTGCAGGAATCGCTGGCTGCCTCCATCCCGTTCCCGTCGCGGCTGGGCCAGCCGGCCGATTTCGCCAGCCTGGTCGGCCACATCATTGGCAATACCTACCTCAACGGTGAGACTATTCGCCTCGACGGTGCGGTACGTCTGGCACCGAAGTAATTGAGCCGGGGATGGGGAATAGAGAGTGGGGAATTGAACCCCGCTATCGCTTCGCCATTGCCTGAACCTCATTGCCTGTCCGTTGGATGGAAGGCGGTTGACCTTCCATTCCCGATTCCCTATTCCCATTCCCTGCATTTATGAAAGCCAACGACATCAAGAAAGGCAACGTCGTCGAGTACAACAACGGCGTCTACCAGATCCGCGACATCGAGCGCAGCTCGCCGCAGGGCCGTGGCGGCAACGTCCGCTTCCGCTTCATCATGTACAGCGTGCCGGGCGGCAACAAGCTCGATGCCAGCTTCGATGCCGATGACAACCTGCCGGAAGTCGAGCTGCTGCGCCGCCAGTCCACCTTCTCCTACATGGACGGCGACGCCTTCGTGTTCATGGATGACGAGGACTACACCCCGTACACGCTGGACGCCGAGGTCATCGGCGACGACGCCGGCTACATCACCGAAGGCCTGACCGGCATCTACGTGCAGGTCATCGACGACCAGCCGGTTGCCGTGCAGATGCCGCAGCATGTGACCCTGGAAGTGATCGAGACCCCGCCGGAACTGAAGGGCGGCACCGCCACCAAGCGCCCGAAGCCGGCCAAGCTCAGCACCGGCCTGGAAATCATGGTGCCGGAGTACATCGTCAACGGCGAACGCATCCTGGTGAACACCACCACCGGTGAATTCGGCGGCCGCGCTGATTGATTGACGACAGCCTCCCGCCAAATGGCGGGAGGCTGCAGCAGCTGGTTTGTGGGAGCGGCGTTAGCCGCGAAGCCGATATGGGTTGAGATCCAAAAATCCCCAGAATGCCGTGTCTTGGTAGATAGCCAGCTTCGCGGCTTACGCCGCTCCTACAAAAACCAGCCGGCTACGCCACGACCGGGAAATACAGCGACACCGCTGCCCCACCCAGCGCCGACGTACCAATGGTCGCCGTGCCGCCAGACTGCGCTGCAAAGCCATACACCTGGCTCAGCCCCAGTCCGCTGCCATCACCCACGCTTTTGGTGGTGAAGAACGGCTCGAACACGCTTTCCTGGATCTCGGCCTGGATACCCGGCCCGCTGTCACCAACGCAGATGCAGACAAACTGCCCCGCCTCACCCGCGCCCGACGGCACAATGATGGTTTCAAGCCGTGCCGACAACAGCACCTTGCCGACGCCGTGCATGGCATCGCGGCTATTGCTCAGCAGGTTCAACAGCGCCGCTTCCAATTGACCGATGTCCACCGAAATCGGCGGCAGTTGCTCGGCAATGCTCACGTTCAACTGGATGGTTTCGCCGCAGACGCGGCGGTAGAGCTCCAGCGAGGCATTGAGCAGATCATCCACCTCGCTCAGCTGCGGCACCAGGGTCTGCCCGCGCCCGAATGCCAGCATCTGCCGGGTCAACTGGGTGCCACGCCCGACCGCGCGGTGGGCGATGTCCAGGATTCGGCGCACGCTCTCGTCGCCGGAGCGGCGCAACGACAGCATGTCCAGGCTGTTGCCGATCACCGACAGCAGGTTGTTGAAGTCGTGCGACAGCCCCAGGGTCAACTTGCCCACCGCGTCCAGGCGCTGCGCGCGCAGCGCGACTTCCTGTGCCTCGCGCACCCGCTTCTGGGTCTGGAATGCCTCGGTGACGTCACGGATCAATACCAGCACCCGCACGCCACGCTGGTCGGCTATCCGCTCCAATATCATCGATGCGCGAAAGCGGCCCCCGTCCTTGCGCACCATCGCCAGGCTGAGCTGGTCGCTGCCCTGCTGCAGCGTGCGCGCAACGGCCTGCTGGGCTATGCCGCGCTGCGTATCGGCAGCGCTGAACAACTGCGAGAACGGCAGCCCGCGGATCTCTTCGCCGGGATAGCCAAATACCGTTGCCACCCCGGCATTGCAGTTGAGCACCTGACCATCAGGGTCAAGCTGGAGAATCGCGCAGGAGCGCAGCTTCAACACATCCTCGGCCATCGCATCGACCGTCTGCTGCCCAGTACCAATCAACCGCGCTCTCCTGAAAACCGATCCGGACGGCGCTCATCGAGCGTCGCCGCCTCCCCTGATGGCGTACCGTACCCTAAACGCAGCCGCTGCCGCAGGTACAGCAGGTTCGACTCGATCTGCTCCATCCGCGCGCGCTGTGCTCCAGGCAGCGCGGCCAATGCGGCCTCGCGCAGGGCCTTCCATTGTTGCCGGGCGGGCCCAGCCCCGGCGGCGGCCTCGGCGCTCAAGCGCTCTCGTTCATCCACATCGGGAATGCCATAGCCCTGCCCCGGCCCCAACAGGCCGCCCGGCGCCAGCAGCACCGCAGACCGCTCCATCAGTGCCTGGAAGTCCGCCATTTCCGGCCGCCGCTTGCCGCCGGCAAGCAGGCTGCGCTTGAGCACATCGGCTGCAGCCACCTCCCCGCGTCGCCACGCAGCCTGCTCCAGCAACAGCATGGCAGCCAGCACCTGATCATCAGCCTGCTGCATCCACCTCCAGCGTTGCGCGGGCGGCAGTGCCAGCCATGCCTCCACGTTGTCGGCCGGCAATGGCAGCGCTTTGCGGGCGATCTCGAACACCAGCGCGTAGTGGGCGGCCGCCGACTCGAAGTAATAGCCGCCGCGCAGCGCCTGTGCACGGTCGCGCGGCGGATCGGCCAATGCTTCGCCGCGCAGGCTGTGCAGCAAACCGGTTGGGGTGATCGACAGCAGATCTGCGGAGCCAAGCCGCGGCGCCCCATCGCCCAGCAGCTTGCCGGTTTCCACCGCGCAATTGTTGCTGATGAAGTAATAGCGCCCGTCGTAGTCCCAGTGCAGCCGCGCCGCCTGCTGCAGCACCGCGTTGATCTCATCACGCTGCAGGCGCAGCGGCGTGGATGACACCCCGCGCAGCTCGACCTTGGTGTATTCCTCGATCACCCGGCTAAGCGGCAGCACGAACAGCCGCGACGGATAGGACCCGGTCAGGCCACGCCAGCTGGATATCTGCACATCACCGACGAAGGCACGGAACGACAGCACCAGGTGGTATTGCAGATCCATACGACAGGCGGGACCAGGTGTACGGCCCGGCGCGCACACCACCAGCCGCAGCATGCTGTGGCCCCAGCGGCTCATCAGCTTCTCGTTGCCTTCGGCCAGCAGGTAGTCGATCTCGTAGACCCGCGCCGGGTCGAGATCGAGCAGGTCGGCCAGACCTTCCTGCTCGCCAGCCTGCATGAACGGCAAGGCCTGCGGGCACTGCAGCACATCCAACTGACGCGGCGTGCCAAGATTCTCAACGAACCAGGCATGCAGAAGCGGACGCCGGCAGGCGTACTCCGGGTCAAGCAGATAGTGTTCGAGGTTTACCGCGAAGAACTCGGTCGGGCTCTCCAGCTCGTAGCGATCGGGGCTGCGCAGGCTGAAGTGGTTGCGTCCACGCCCCGGCCACAATGGCCGTTGCTGCCAACCGGCCAGGTCCAGAAAGCGCGGTTGAGCTGACCAGCCGCCGATGGCGGAACGGTCCAACGCATGTCCCAGCTCGTGGATCAGCGCGGCACGTGCCTGTTGCCACATCGGGGCCGAGGCGTCCGCAGATGCGGAATCGCCCTGCAACAACAGTGGCAACAGACGTTTATCCAAACCAAGTTCAGGCCCGCGCGCCCTACCCTGCACATGCTCGGGCAGGTCGTCACGCCAGCGCAGCTGCAGCGTCAATGCGCTGCTGGCTTCGATACCGGCGGGAATACGCGCCAGTACATCGTCGATCAGTTGCTGGCTGGCCAGTACCTGTGCCGAATCCAGCGTCGGTGCGGCTGCCTGCAACTCGATGCGCAGTGCCGCCTGCAGGGGCGCTGCCGCGCAGAGCAGCAGCAACACCGCCAGCCACCGCGCGGGCGGCAGCCGGCGGAGATCCATCACAGGGCCAGGATCTTCCGGGCCAATTCCATGTCGCTGGCATCGCGCGCGGCAGCATCACGTTCGCGCAGCTGGATCAAGGCCGCTTCCAGCCATGCGCCACGGATCTCGCCATTGCTGGCCACAAAACCCGCCGCGTCTTCGCGTGCGTCCAGCAACACCTTGTCGTCACCCGAGGAGCTACCCGAGGAATTGGACGATGCGCCAGATGCGGAACCGGCCGACGTGCCTGCAAAGCTGGAGGCGAATGCCGACATCGGCAGGGCAATCAAAGCGCAGAACAGGATCGAGCGGATCATTGGCGTGTCAACGTCGGATGAGCAAGGGCGTCAAGAGTACCGACCGTCGCCGCCGGTGGGAACCACCAGCCATGCTGCCCACCAGATCCATTCATGCTGGACTGCGGGCGCACATCTTCGACCCGTTCGCGCGGCGGCTCCGCCGCACATGCGGGCAGCTGCGCGACTACTGATCGAACAGCTTGCCCGGGTTCAACAACCAGTTCGGATCGAAGGTGCGCTTCACCCCACGCATCAGCGCAACTTCGGCCTCGCTGCGGGTGCTGGAAAGATAGGCCTTCTTGACCAGGCCGATGCCGTGTTCCGCCGAGATGCTGCCATCAAACCGTAGCAGCACCTGCGCCAGCAGCTTGGTCACGTGCTCGCACTGGCTGAGGAATTCGGCGTCACTGGTGTCGTCGGGCTTGAGCACATTGATGTGCAGGTTGCCGTCGCCGATATGGCCAAACCAGACCACCTCGAAGTGCGGGTAGGCACCATTGATCAGCGCCTGGGTTTCGGCCAGGAAGGCCGGCATCGCCGAGATCCGCACCGACACGTCGTTCTTGTACGGTTTGTAGCGCGCCACCGATTCGGTGATGCCTTCGCGCAGACGCCATAGCTGCTGCGCCTGTGCTTCGCTGGTGCTGATCACGCCATCCAGCACCCAGCCCTGCTCCATGCAATGCTCGAACGCCGCCAGCGCGGCGGCTTCGCCTGCCTCGTCAGCCGAGGCGTATTCGGTCACCACGTAATACGGGTGAATCTCCTCGAACGGATACTGCGCGCCATGCGCGGTGACGTGCTTGACCGCCAGGTCGGTGAAGAACTCGAAGGCCTCAAGCTGCAGGCGCTCACGGAAGGCGGAGAACACCTGCATCAGCACTTCGAACGACGACAACGCCAGCACCATCACATTGGTGGTCGGCGGCGGATCGGTCAGCTTCAAGGTTGCCTCGACCACGATGCCGAGCGTGCCTTCCGAGCCGACCATCAACTGGCGGAAGTCGTAACCGCTGGAGTTCTTTATCAAGCCCTTGTTGAGCTCCAGCAACTCACCGTTACCGGCAACCACCTTGAGCCCGGCGATCCACTCGCGGGTATTGCCATAACGGATCACGCGGATACCGCCAGCATTGGTGGCGATATTGCCGCCGATGGAACAGGAGCCACGCGCGGCGAAATCCACCGGATAGATCAGCCCATGTTCCTTGGCGGTGTTGTGCACCGCTTCCAGCGGCATGCCGGCCTGCACCACCAAGGTACGATCCACCGCGTCAAAACCGAGCGGTTTGTTCATCCGTTCCAGGCTCAGCACCAGCTCGCCATTGGCCGCGACTGCACCGCCAGACAGGCCGGTGCGGCCACCCGAAGGCACCACGGCCACCTTGTGCTCATTGGCCCAGCGCACCACCGCCTGCACTTCCTCGACACTGCCCGGCAAGGCAATGGCCAGTGGCGACGGCGTCCAGCGCCGGGTCCAATCGCGCCCGTAGTGCTCCAGATCGCCCGGCTCGGTCTTCAGACGCAGCTCGGGACAGGACTGCAACAGGGTTTCCAGGCGCGGATCGGTCATGGCGGTGTTTCGGCGGCGTGAAAGCCGCCAAGCGTGACAGCCCCGCCGCGCGCCGTCCAGTCGCCGCGGCGGTCCGCTGCGACAGGATCTGGATTTCATATGAAACCTTTTCCCATCAATGCCTTGCCGCGTTGCGCAGCGCACAAAACAGCGCGCCGTTCTGGCATAGTTGGCGACCTACCCACCTTCGCCGCCGTACACGACATGTCGCCCAAGAAGACCTCGTTCCCGAAGCAGGACATCCGCGTTTTGTTGCTTGAGGGGGTCAGCCAGACCGCCGTGGACGTCTTCAAGGCGGCCGGGTACTCGCAGATCGAGCTGTACAGCAAGTCCCTGCCCGAAGAGGAATTGAAGGCGCGTATCGCCGAAGCCCACATCGTCGGCATCCGCTCACGCACCCATCTCAGCGCCGAGGTGCTGGCCGAAGCCAAGCGCCTCATCGCGGTCGGCTGCTTCTGCATCGGCACCAACCAGGTCGACCTGGAAGCCGCCGAGCTCGCCGGCATTCCGGTCTTCAACGCGCCCTACTCCAACACCCGTTCGGTCGCCGAACTGGTGATTGCCGAGGCGATCATGCTGACCCGTGGCATCCCGCAGAAGAACGCCGAATGCCACCGCGGTGGTTGGTCCAAGTCGGCTGCCGGCAGCCATGAAGTACGCGGCAAGACGCTGGGCATCATCGGCTACGGCCATATCGGCACCCAGGTTGGCGTGTTGGCCGAGGCGCTGGGCATGCACGTGATCTTCCATGACATCGAAACCAAGCTGTCGTTGGGCAACGCCCATCCGGCCATCAGCCTGGATGACCTGCTGGCGCGCTCGGACGTGGTCACCCTGCACGTGCCGGAGAACGGCTCCACGCAATGGATGATCGGCGCCGAGCAACTGGCCAAGATGAAGAAGGGCGCGCACCTGATCAATGCAGCGCGCGGCACGGTGGTCGATATCGCCGCGCTGGATGCAGCACTGGGTTCGGGTCATCTCGGCGGTGCCGCAGTGGACGTGTTCCCGGTCGAGCCCAAGGGCAACGGCGACCTGTTCGAGTCCCCATTGACCGCGCATGACAATGTGATCCTGACCCCGCACGTCGGTGGCTCCACGCTGGAAGCACAGGAAAACATCGGTGTGGAAGTTGCGGCCAAGCTGGTGCGTTACAGCGACAACGGCTCGACCCTGTCGGCCGTCAACTTCCCGGAAGTGACCCTGCCGGAGCACGAGCAGAGCCTGCGCCTGCTGCACATCCACCGCAACGTGCCGGGCGTGCTGTCCAAGATCAACGAGATCTTCTCGCGCCACAACCTCAACATCGACGGCCAGTTCCTGCGCACCGACCCCAAGGTCGGCTACGTGGTGATCGACATCACCGCCAGCGAAGAACAGGCCTCCGCCATCCGCGAAGAGCTCGCCGCGATCCAGGGCACCCTGCGCACCCGCATCCTCTACTGACGCCCCCGGTAGCGCCGAGCCATGCTCGGCAGGGGCTTTACCAGCAGCGTTGCAGCTGCAAAAGGCACCCCCTCCCCACCCCTCCCCTCGCCCGCAGCAAAGGGAGGGAGCAAAAACGTAGTGCCGAGCCATGCTCGGCAGAAGCTCTACCGGGAACGCTCCAGCCGAGCATGGCTCGGCTCTACCGATACACCTTCCGGCAGCGCGGCATCGCTGCGCGTCGCGTCTATCTCTGCAGCCACCGGTTTGCCATCCGCCGCATGGATTCATCTTGATCCTTGGCGATCTCGTCTACCGGCCGCCATGCCAGCTCCAGCGATTCCTCACTGACCACGAAGGCCTCGTTGTCGCCGGCGACGACCACATAACGCACGTCGTAGTGCCAATGCCCGGGAACATCCTTGCGCTCGGGAATCCAGTGCCGGTCCAGGTCAAAGATGTCAGCTGAAGCCAGCGTCAGGCCCGGCAGCCCGGATTCCTCCTCGGCTTCGCGCAGTGCAACAGCCGCCAGATCGTGGTCACCATCGGCATGCCCACCCAACTGTAACCAGCGTTGTAGCTTGCGATGGTGGGTGAGCAGCGCGCGTTTGCCATCGGCGCTGACCAACCAGGCGCTACCGGTGAAATGCCCGGCCAGCCGCTCGCGGGTGAAGGGATCCACCCCGCCTTCGTCAAGCAGGGTCAGGAACGCCTGCGTCACCTGCTCATGTTCCCGGTGGCGCTGGGAATAGTCCACAAATGCCTGACGGAGCAGTAGATCTTCACCGTGCATGACTGTAAGCACATCCAATTCAAACAATCCGGCGGCCATTATCGCTGTCGATGTTGCAGTTGCGCTTGTCGAGTTTCGCCAGCTTTGGCAAGGTAGAGCAGTTGCCGACCGTTCAGCTTGCGTCGCCATACAACCGGCCCCGTCGCCCCAGCGCGTTCGGGCCAATACACAGCTCGGGAATTTGCGGAATGCTTAAAACACTGTTGAGGGTCAAACCGGTCGAACCGGCCGCACATGTCGATGCCGGCGAGCCGATCGAAGGCAGCCTGCAAGGCGAAGCCACGCTCAAGCGGACCCTCACCGCCAAGCACCTGATCCTGCTCGGCATAGGTGCGGTGATCGGCGCGGGCATCTTCGTGCTGACCGGCCAGGCTGCGGCCAACCACGCCGGACCGGCGGTGATGCTGTCCTTCGTCTTCGCTGGTATCGCCTGCGCGCTGGCCGGCCTGTGTTACGCCGAGTTCGCGGCGATGATGCCGGTCTCCGGCAGCGCCTACTCCTATTCCTACGCCACGCTGGGCGAAGGCATGGCCTGGTTCATCGGCTGGTGCCTGGTACTGGAGTACCTGTTCGCCTCGGCCTCGGTAGCGGTCGGTTGGTCGGCCTACCTGATCAGCTTCATCACCACCACGCTGCACATGCCCTTCCCCGATGCCTTGTCGGCAGCGCCGCTGGCCTGGACCGGCAGCGAGTTCGTCAACTCCGGCAAGCTGTTCAACCTGCCTGCGGTGCTGATCGTAGCCGCCATCACCGGCCTGCTCTACGTCGGTGTCACCCAGTCCACCTTCGTCAACGCAGTGATCGTCGCGATCAAGATCACCGTGATCTGCCTGTTCGTCGGCTTTGGCATCCAGTACATCGACCCGGCCAACTGGCAGCCGTTCATTCCGGAAAACACCGGCACCTTCGGCGAGTTCGGTTGGAGCGGCGTGTTCCGCGCGGCCACCATCGTGTTCTTTGCCTATATCGGCTTCGATGCCGTTTCGACCGCCGCCGGTGAGACCAAGGACCCGCAGAAGAACATGCCGATCGGCCTGCTCGGCTCGCTGGCCGTCTGCACCCTGGTCTACATCGTGGTCTGCGCGGTGCTGACCGGCATGCTGCCCTACAACCTGCTGGGCACCGACAAGCCGGTGGCCACCGCCCTGGAAGCCTATCCCAGCCTGTCCTGGCTGAAGACCGCGGTCGAGATCGGCGCCATCGCCGGCCTGTCCTCGGTGGTGCTGGTGATGATGATGGGGCAGTCGCGCATCGCCTACACCATCTCCCGCGACGGTCTGCTGCCGAAGATGTTCGGCAAGGTGCACCCGCGCTTCCGTACGCCCTACATCAGCACCCTCGTGGTCGGCGTGCTGGCCGGTGCACTGGCCGGACTGGTACCACTCAACGTACTCGGCGAACTGGTTTCGATGGGTACCCTGCTGGCCTTCGCCACCGTCTGCATCGGCGTGCTGGTGCTGCGCCGTACCAAGCCGGACATCGTGCGCCCGTTCAAGGTGCCGGCCGCATGGCTGATCTGCCCGCTGGGCGCGCTGGCCTGTCTGGCCTTGTTCATGCAGGCCTTCGTGGTGCATTGGCACCTGTTCGTCGGCTGGACCGTGCTGGGCCTGTTCATCTACTTCGGCTACGGCATCCGCAACAGCAAGCTGAACAAGCAAGCCTGATCCACACCCCGACCGGCGCCTGGCGCGCCGGTTTTCTTTTGCGCGCCCGCCGCGCACCGATGAGCGAAGACCCGAAACATGTTCAAGCAACTCTGGGCCACCAAACATCCGCACGCCGCACATGAGGAAGCCAATGGCCTGAGCCTGCGCCGAACCCTCGGCCCCTGGGGGCTGACCGCGCTGGGCATTGGCGCGGTGATCGGCGGCGGCATCTTCGTCATCACCGGTCAGGCCGCGGCCAACCACGCCGGCCCGGCCATCATGCTGTCCTTCGTGCTGGCAGCCATCTGCTGTGCGTTCTGTGCGCTGGCCTATGCCGAGTTCGCCTCGATGGTGCCGGTCTCCGGCAGCGCCTACACCTATACCTACGCCACCTTCGGCGAGCTGTCGGCCTGGTTCATCGGCTGGATGCTGGTGCTGGAGTACGGCGTTTCGGCTTCGGCAGTGGCTGTCAGCTGGACGGGCTATTTCCTCAGCTTCCTCGCCCATTTCGACATTCACCTGCCAGCAGCGCTGGTCAGCGCCCCGCTGGACGCCCAGCTCAAGCCCACCGGTGCCATTGCCAACATACCGGCGGCGATCCTTGTGCTGCTGCTGACCTGGCTGTGCTACGTCGGCATCAGCAAGTCCTCGGCGATGAACATGGCCATGGTGGTACTCAAGACCGGCCTGATCCTGCTGGTGATCATCGCTGGCTGGAAGTACGTGGATACCAGCAACTGGACCCCGTTCATCCCCGCCAACGAAGGCCCGGGCAAGTACGGCTTTGAAGGCGTTCTGCGCGGCGCGGCGATGGTGTTCTTCGCCTATATCGGCTTTGAAGCGGTATCGGTGGCCGCGCAGGAATCGCACCGCCCGCAGCGCGACCTGCCAATCGGCATGCTGCTGTCGCTGGTGATCTGCACCGTGCTGTACATCGCCATGGCCGCGGTCATGACTGGCCTGGTGCCTTACCAGTTGCTGGGTACCGCCGAGCCGGTGGTCACCGCCGTTGCCGCGCACCCGCAGCTCGATTGGTTGCGCATCATCGTCGAAGTCGGCGCGCTGATCGGCCTGGCCTCGGTGGTGCTGGTGATGGTGATCGGCCAGCCGCGCATCTTCATGATCATGGGCCGCGATGGCTTGCTGCCGCCGGTGTTCACCAAGATCCACCCCAAGTACCGCACCCCGCACATCAATACCGTGATCACAGGCATCGGCATTGCCCTGCTGGCGGCGCTGTTCCCGCTGGACATCCTCGGTGAACTGACCTCGATGGGCACCCTGATCGCCTTCGCCGCGGTCTGCGCCGGCGTGCTGGTCCTGCGCCGCACCCAGCCGGACCTGCCGCGTCCGTTCCGCATCCCGATGGCCTGGCTGGTCTGCAGCCTGGGCGTGCTCAGCTGCATCGCCCTGCTGACCGCGATGACGCTGCACAACTGGATGCTGATGGGCGTATGGACCGCGACCGGCTTCATCATCTACTTCCTGTACGGCGTGCGTCACAGCAAGCTCAATGCGGCCAACAAGGCCAGGAACGGCTGAGTTGCCAGCGGTGAACGAAACTGAAGCCCGGGAGTGATCCCGGGCTTTTTCGTTATCGGATAGTCCGTACCGCCCGTAGCCCGGGTAAGCGAAAGCGCACCCGGGAGTTTGGAAGACAGGTCTCCGAGAACGGCCCCGGGTGCGCGTTCGCTTACCCGGGCTACGGGGACGGAGCTCCTCGGTCCCCCCATATTCCATGGCGGCATCAGTTCCATCCGGATACATGCATGAACCTGCGGGCGTTCTTAGTAGAATGGACCCCATGAACGCGCCTACCGTCCCCTACGACGCCCAGCGACTGAGCGAACTGGCCCAGCTGCTGATCGACAACATCCGCGAGCTGGCCCACGCCGGCTGGACACCTGCCACCAGCAGCAACTTCTCGCACCGGCTGGATGACCAGCATGCGGCCATCACCGTGTCCGGCAAGGACAAGGGCCGGCTGATCGAAAGCGACATCATGGTGGTGGATTTCGACGGCAAGGCCGTGGGCCGACCGCTGCGTCCATCCGCCGAGACCCTGCTGCATACCCAGCTCTACGCTCGCTTCCCGGAAGTCGGCTGCGTGCTGCACACCCATTCACCGGTGCAGACCATCGCCTCGCGCCTGTATGGCAGCGACGGTCATATCCGCCTGGAGGGCTATGAGCTGCTCAAGGCCCTGCACGGCAATTCCACCCACGAGACCGCCGTCGATCTGAAGGTGTTCCCCAACACCCAGGACATGGATGTGCTGGCCGCCCAGGTCGAGGCCGAACTCGACAAGGGGCCGATGTGGGGCTATCTGATCGACGGCCACGGCCTGTACGCCTGGGGCCGCGACATGGCCGAAGCCCGTCGCCACCTGGAGGCCTTCGAGTTCCTGCTGCATTGCGAGCTGGAACTGCGCCGCCTGCGCGGCCACGCCTGATCCTTCCTTCTACTACGTCGAGTCCCCCATGAGCCGACTGCGCATTTTCAACGACACCGCCCCGGACGCACCGCTGTTCGACAGCCGCGACGGCGAGGTCATCGCTGCCGAACTGAACAAGATCGGCGTCACCTTCGAACGCTGGCAGGCCAAGCACCCGGTCACGCCGGGCGCCAGCCAGGAAGAAGTGTTCGCCGCCTACCGCGAGGACATTGATCGCCTGGTCGCAGAGCATGGCTTCAAGAGCGTGGACGTGGCCTCGATCGCCCCGGACAACCCGGCGCGCGCCGAGATCCGCAAGAAGTTCCTCGACGAGCATTACCACAAGGAAGACGAAGTCCGCTTCTTCGTCGCCGGCTCCGGCCTGTTCACCCTGCACGTGGGCGACAAGGTCTATGAAGTGGAGTGCGTGAAGGACGACCTGATCGCCGTGCCCGACAGCGTCAACCATTGGTTCGACATGGGCGAGGAACCCAGCTTCGCCGCGATCCGCTTCTTCACCGAGCCGGACGGCTGGGTCGGCCACTTCACCGGCACCGACATCGCCCAGCGCTTCCCCCGCTACGAGCCCAGCGCGGCATAGAGCCCGCTTTTGCCTGAAGCCCCTCTCCCGTCCACGGGAGAGGGGTTGGGGTGAGGGCAGCTCCTGGCTCTTTCCCCTATCCTCGCCAACCAAGCATTCGTGCCCCTAGAAGCACCGTGCAGGAAAACCGCATGACCATCAAAGCCATCCTCACCGACATCGAGGGCACCACCTCCAGCATCTCCTTCGTCAAGGAAGTGCTGTTCCCGTATGCCCGCAATGCCCTGCCCGGTTTCGTGCAGGCACACGGCAACGAACCGCAGGTCCGCCAGTGGCTGGATGCGGTGGCCACCGAAATTTCCGCCAGCGCCTGCCAGGACGAGGTCATCGTCGAAACCCTGCAGGGCTGGATCGACCAGGACCGCAAGCACACCGCGCTGAAGGCGCTGCAAGGCATGCTCTGGGACGTGGGTTACCGCAACGGCGACTACACCGCCCACCTGTACCCCGAAGTGGCCGACGTGCTGCGCGGCTGGCACGCCAGCGGCCTGCCGCTCTACGTCTACTCCTCCGGCTCGGTGCCGGCGCAGAAGCTGTTCTTCGGCTTCAGCGATGCCGGTGATTTGAACAGCCTGTTTTCGGGCAACTTCGACACCGAGGTTGGCGGCAAGCGCGAGGCGCCCAGCTATGCGCATATCGCCAAGGCCATCAACATCGCCCCGGCCGAGATCCTGTTCCTCTCCGACGTGGTCGAGGAATTGGACGCCGCACGCGAGGCCGGCCTGCAGACGGTGCTGGTCGACCGCCTCAGCGATTACCCGCAGCCGCGCAGCGGTGAGGCCACCCATGGCCACACCCGGGTCGAGCGCTTCGACCAGATAGCGCTTTGATTCTCTGATCGATACACAGAAAGACGGCCCCTCACAGGGCCGTTTTTTTTTGCAGGACCCACCGCACATGCCTGAATGCGCAGCACCGCTTTTCACACCAGCAGCACATCGGCATCACTACCGGTAAAGCAAACCCTGCGCAGGATCAGCACTCCATCGCCAGCCCTGCCATCACACCAAGGACGCCCTCGCATGAGCATCACCGAAGAAATCGGTCAGGCGCTGGCCGCCGAGTTCGCCATTCCCGATGTCGGCACACTGACCGTCATCGTCTCGCGGCTGGCCACCGCCATCGTGCTCGGCGGACTGCTTGGCCTGGAACGCGAGCGCAAAGGACGCGCCGCCGGCCTGAAGACGCACATCCTGGTCTCGGTGGGTTCGGCGCTGTTCGTGTTGGCGCCGTTGCAGATGGGCATTTCGGGCGCCGATGTGACCCGCGTGATGCAGGGCATCGTTTCCGGCATCGGCTTCCTTGGTGCCGGCGCCATCCTCAAGCTCGACAACGAAGAGCGCATCCAGGGCCTGACCACGGCGGCCGGCATCTGGATGACCGCCGCCATCGGCATGGCCGCCGGCATGGGCATGGAAATGGTGGCCTTCATCACCACGATTGCCGCCTTGGCGGTCGTGAGCACGCTACCGAAGCTGATGCCGGATAAACGGAAAAACGTCGATGGCAGCGAAGCAGACCTCGATACCTGACCAAACTGGCATCAACGCCTGCTTCTTTTTTGTGGGAGCGGCGTAAGCCGCGAAGCGAGCGAATCACCCGATCGCAAAGCTGCCAATAGACTAAGCAATACCAGCTTCGCGGCTTACGCCGCTCCCACAGATCCGGTGGTTACCTGGCTGGGCTACGCAGCACCAACACATCAATGCTGGAGCGCACGCCCAGGCGTGCGGTGAAACCATCCCATTGGCCGACGCCGCTGCTGACGAACAAGGTCATGTCCTGCACCCGGTACTCGCCACGCACGTAGCCGTGGTTGAACGGAGCTACCACCCAGCGATCGAAGCCCAGCATATGGCCGCCGTGGGTATGGCCGGAGATCTGCAGGTCAATCGCGCCAGTCGCGGCAGCCGCCCGCGCCTGCTTCGGCTGGTGCGCGAGCAGGATGTGTACATCGCTGCCCTTGCCTCCGCTAACTACCGCTGGCATGTCCGGCGGCAAACCGCCGTGCATGTACGGGGTCTGCTTCAAGGCAGCCAGATCGCCAATACCCGACATCGCCAACGTACGCCCATTGATCGACAGGGTCGCGGTCTGGTTCTCCAGCACGCCCAACCCCATCTGCCGGAAGTGCGCCATCCAAGCGGCGTAGTCGTAGTAATACTCATGGTTGCCCGGCGCCAACCAGACGCCGTAAGGCGCCTTGAGCTGCGACAACGGCTCGGCGAACCGACCGCTGTCCTCCAAGCCGCCGTCAGCCATGTCGCCGGGCAACACGATCATGTCGGGTTTGACCGCAAGGGTTGCGTCGACGATGCGCTGGGTGCGCCAGGTGCGCTTGACCGGACTGATATGCAGGTCAGCTAATACCGCCACGCGCACGCCATCCATTTCCTTGGGCAGGTTCGGCACGACCAGATCGCGCTCGTGTACCTGCGGTGGCTTGAGGCCGTTGTAGATGGCAAGCGTGGCCAGCAACACGATCAGCAGCGCCGCACCCTGATTGAAACCGACGCCATGCCACAGCATCGCGATGCGTGAGCTGCGCGGCAGCAGGCGTGACAGCAACCAGCCGGCTTCGCGCAGCAGCACGAACACCAGTACCAGCATGAACATCACCAGCACCCAACCGAACACCAGCTGGATCCAGGCTTCGACCGTGTAACTGAAGATGTCCAGCCGCCACAAGGTGGCGAAGCCCAGGCCGATCAGGGCAAGCAGCACACTGATGCCCGTCCGCCAACGGCGTTGTTGTTTGGACAAGGGATGGACCGGCCACCAGAACAGAATGGCGAGCAACGGCAGGATCAGCGATACGATAAAAGTCATCAGCGGTACGCGGTAAGTAAACTGAGAACGCCCGCGATCAGACCGCCTGCGGGCTCAAGAGAGTGCCGTGCACTGTGGCACAGCAACATGGCAGACCGAGCGCCCACAGCTGGAACACTACGTAGCCCAACCATAGCGCCGAGCCATGCTCGGCTGGAGCGCACCGGCCGCGCCGATTCGCCACCGCTTCAGCCGCGAAGCCCGCAATCATTCTGATTGCAGGCCCTACTGCGGTTCCATTGTTGCCAGCTTCGCGGCTGACGCCGCTCCCACACCCCCCCTGTAGAGCCGAGCCATGCTCGGCTGAAGCTTTACCGGTGAAGCCCTTGCCGAGCATGGCTCGGCACTACGCCCCTGCCCCCTCCCTTTGGCCAAAGGCCAAGGGGAGGACTGGGGAAGGGTTGGTCTTTCGAGGTAATGCCTCTGCCGAGCATGGCTCGGCACTACGCCCCTGCCCCCTCCCTTTGGCCGAAGGCCAAGGGGAGGGCTGGGGAGGGGTTGGCTCTTTGCAGTAATCCCTCTTGCCGAGCATGGCTCGGCACTACATGTAAGCGGCTGCGCCGCTTACTTGGACTTCTCGGCAATCCAGGCGTTGACCTTCTCGTCGAGCACGTCCAGCGGCACCGAGCCATCCTTCAGCACTTCGGCATGGAACTCACGGATGTCGAACTTGGCACCCAGCGTGTCCTGCGCGCGCTTGCGCAGTTCCTGGATCTTCAGTTCGCCGGTCTTGTACGCCAATGCCTGGCCCGGCCATGCGATGTAACGCTCGGCTTCGGCAACCGCATCCGGCTCGCTCACCGAGGAATTGGCGAACATGTAGTCCAGCACCTGCTGGCGGGTCCAGCCCTTGGAGTGCAGGCCGGTATCCACGACCAGACGCACCGCGCGCCACAGCTCACCCTGCAAGCGACCGAAGTAGCTGTACGGGTCGGTGTAGACGCCCAGGTCCTTGCCCAGGCTTTCGGCATACAGGCCCCAGCCTTCGATGAAGGCCGTCTCGCCACCAAAGCGACGGAACGCCGGCACGCCCTTCAGTTCCTGCTGCAAGGCCAGCTGGAAGTGATGGCCCGGGATGGCTTCATGCAGGAACAGGTCTTCGGCGTCCCAGGTCTTGCGCGTCGGCAGGTCGTAGGTGTTGACGTAGAAGATGCCCGGGCGGCTGCCGTCTTCGCTGGGCTGCATGTACTCGCCGCCAGCGGCCGACTTGGCGCGGAACGCCTCGATCGGGCGGATCTCGAAACCGGCCTTCGGGGTCAGCGAGAACAGCTTGGGCACGTTCGCGTTGATCTTGGCTTCCAGCCCGCGGTAATGCTCCAGCAGCTCCGGCTCGGACTTGAACTCGAACTGCTTGTCGTTCTGCATGAATTTGAAGAAGTCCTGCAGCGAACCCTTGAAGCCCACCTCGGCCATCACCTTCTGGATCTCGCCGTGGATGCGCGCCACTTCAGCCAGCCCGATCTCGTGGATCTGCTCGGGGGTCTGCGCGGTGGTGGTGCTCTGCTTGGCGTTGAAGGCGTACCACGCCTTGCCGTCCGGCAAGGAATCCAGGCCGACCGTGTCACGGGTGGCCGGCAGGTATTCGTTGGCGATGAAGTCACGCTGCTGCTTGATCGCCGGCATCAGCTTGTCGTTGATCACCGCGCGGAAAGCTACGGTCAGGCGATCCTTGTCGGCCTGCGGGAAGTCGGCCGGCAGCAGCTTGATCGGGCCCCAGAACTGGCTGTCCTCCGCCTTGGCAGTGATGATCTCGTCGAACTGCGGCACCACTTTTTCCATCAACACGCGCGGCTGTACCACGCCGGCCTTGATGCCTTCACGCATGTTGGCGTTTTCAGTCTCCAGCAGTACCGGAATGCGCGCCGCACGGGCCAACCAGTTGTCGTAGTCCTTGACTGTCTTGAAAGGCTGCGCGACCTGGCCCGAACCCAGCATCACCGCATAGCTGACGGTGGAGCCCATCTGGTTGACCGGCATCATCCAGCTCGGGAATTTCTCCCCTTCCAGCGACTGCTTCTGCTCTTCAACGAAGATGCGGTAGCTGAGCAGGTCCTGCCCGGCCAGCCCGGCATCGCCGATCTTCTCGGCCTTGCCCAGCCACTCCTGGGTGAAGTCGTGGCTCTGCTTGCGGAACTCGGCTGAACCGAAGTCCGGCAGCTGGTCGTTGTAACGGTTGTCGCCCTGGAAGGTGGCCTGCAGCGGGTTCAGCTTGAGCACGCCTTCCCAGTAGTCGGCGTAGAGCTGGTTCAGCTGCGCGGCCTTGTCGGCCTGCGGCGCCTGCGCGGTGCTGTCACCAGCCGCTGGCTGCGATGACGGTGAACAGGCGGCCAGCACGGTGGCCAGGGAGAACGAAACGGCGAGCGCCAGCGGTCGAACGGTCATCGGGGGTGTCCAGAACAGGGAACAAGGCCGCCAGCGTCAGCGCTACTGTGCCCTGTCGAAAGGGCCAAAGGTCATTACCGGCAGGTTTCACATCGCGGTCCGGGCTGCAAACCGTCATAATCCCTACCCTGCTGCGGTCGCCACGGGCGCCTGCCACCTTCTCTCACGCTCTCCCGGGGCATCCGTACTCCGGCGCGAGCCTTTGCCGTTGCTGTATCTATGACTACTTCGCGTCGCCCCCTGGGCTTCTGGTCCGCCACCGCCCTGGTTGTGGGCAGCATGATCGGCTCGGGCACCTTCCTGCTACCCGCCACCCTCGCCCCCTACGGCGCGGCAACGCTGATTGGTTGGAGCATCACCTTGTGCGGCGCGCTGCTGCTGGCGATCACCTTTGCCCAGCTGGCCAAGCGCTGGCCACAGACTGGCGGCCCCTACGTGTTCGCCCGCAACGCCTTTGGCGAGCTGCCCGGCTTTCTGGTCGCCTGGAGCTACTGGATCTCAATGTGGTGTGCGATTGCCGCGATCGCCGTTGCCTTCGCCGGCAGCATTGGCGCCATCTTCCCGGCTCTGACCGCAACCCCGGTACGTGCTGCGGCCTGCGGTCTTGTCGCGCTGTGGCTCTGTGCGGGCGTCAACCTGATTGGTGTACGCGAGGCCGGACGCCTGCAGCTGGCAACCACTGTATTGAAAGTCGTCCCTTTGCTGATGTTCGGTCTGGTCGCGCTGTGGCTGGTGGATACCAGCCACTACGTGCCCTTCAACCCTTCCGGCGAATCGTTGGGCAGCGTTGCCGCCGCAACCGTCGCGCTGACCCTGTGGGCGATGATCGGCCTGGAGGCAGCCACGGTCCCGGCCGAGTCGGTCGACGACGCACCGCGCACCGTTGCCCGCGCCACGGTCGCCGGTACCGCCATCGCCGGTATAGCAACCGTGCTCGCCTGCACCACCGTACTTGGCCTGCTGCCTGCCGATGTGCTGGCCAGTTCCAGCGCACCGATGGCCGATGCCGCTGCCGCGCTGTGGGGGCCAACCGCCGGCATGCTGCTGGCCGTGGTGATGGCCATCTCCTGCGTGGGCGCACTGAATGGCTGGACGCTGCTGGCAGCACAGCTGCCGATGGCCGCCGCCCGCGATGGTGTGCTGCCGCGCGCCTTTGCCCACGAGAACAAGCGCGGCGCACCGGTCTTCGGCGTCATCGTCAGCTGCCTGCTGGCCACGGTGCTGGTGATCTGCAACTACAACCGTTCGTTGGTCGACCTGTTCAAGTTCTCGGTACTGCTGTCCACCGCTGCCACCCTGCTGCCCTACCTGGCCGGTGCTGCCGCATGGCTGTGGCGCGGCAGCGGTATTGCTTCGCGCATCGCCGCTGCCGGCGCATTGCTCTTCAGCCTGTACGCGATTGCCGGCATCGGCAGCGAGGCCCTGTTGTGGGGCGTGGCCCTGATCGTGGCCGGCCTGCCGATCTACTTCTGGTTGCGCCGTCGCTGAATGCTGGCCGTTTGTTCATCTGTGGGAGCGGCATAAGCCGCGAAGTCCGCACACCATCAGGTGACAAAGCTGGCAGGAGCTGAGCAACATCAGCTTCGCGGCTTACGCCGCTCCCACAGGAGTCCGATACCAGCGCCGGTATCGGCTTCCCAATCAAATTCTGTTTTTGGCGCTCTCGGCAAGTGCCCGATAACGGAAGTCACTGATAGCCACTTCACCACGTCCTGCAGCATAGATGCCGATCTTCAGGCTCAAGAAGCCACCGAACACATTGTGGTGCAGGCCGGATACTTCCATCCGGGTCGGGTGCAACTGCCAGCTGCGGCCACCGTCATGTGAGTAGTGGAAGGTCACCACGTTGTTGCTGTTGTTCAAGCGCACCCGTACCGGGCCAGCGGCGCGTGGCGCACGTGCCCACACCAGCTCTTCGGCGTACTGGAAATTCTTGATGGTGGTGTCGTCAAAGCCGACACCGATAAATGCCTTGTTGTTGTAGAACAGCAACAGGCCGGCTTCCGCACCCATGCCAGGTGCCAGGGTTACCTCCACCTCGTAGGAGCGGTCGGGCACCACGCAGGTCAGTGGCGAGCTGTCGATGGGCGAGGCACCGCTGGCTTCCAGTCGCAGCGCGCCATTGTCATAGCGGGCACGCTTGCGCTCGTCCGGCCCCGGATTGTGGAACGCCCATTGCGTGCCAAAGCGATCAGCCGAGAAGTCGTCAGACAGTGCAAATCCCGCCGCGCTAGCCTTGCCACCTGCCGGCTTGCGCAGCGGCCGCGACAGATCCCCGCCCAGCGCCCGGAACCATCCATCAGCGGTCCACTCGATAGGCTCCAGCAAGGTCTGTCGACCCAAGGTCCGGAAGCCGTTCTCATAAGCGTGATAGACCATCCACCAGTCGCCAGCCGGACCTTCCACCAGCGTTGCATGACCACGCGACCACCAAGGCTCCGCTTCTGATTGGGTGCGCACCAGCGGGTTCTGCGGGCAATGCTCCCACGGCCCATGGATGGAGCGCGAACGTGCGGCGATCACCATGTGCCCGGTGACGGGGCCGGCGGTCCCGCCTACCGCCGTGATCAGATAGAACCACTCACCGTGGTGCAGCAGCTTCGGGCCTTCGGGTGCGAAGTTCTCGGTGACCCAATCATCGGGATAGCGCCACGGGCTGTATGCCGCTTCCAAAGCGCCATCGGTAGCCAAACCATCATCGCGCAGACGCACGCGGCGGATGCCGTTGACGAACAGATAGCGCTTGCCGTCCTCGCCGACGATATGGCCCGGGTCGATGCAACCATCGATCTCCAGGTCAATCGGCTCGCTCCACGGCCCTGCGATATCGTCGGCCCAGATAACGAAGATCGACCAGCCCTTGCCAGTCGGATTGGCCGGCAGATAGATGAAGTAACGACCGTCGTGCTTGCACAGGTCCACGGCCCAGATATCGCCGAGTGTCTTGTGCAGCGCTGGCCCGATCGGCGCCCAGTTGACCAGATCGGTGGAGTGCCAGATGACCAGACCCGGATAGGAATAGAACGACGAGAAGGTCATGTAGTAATCGTCGCCATCCTTGAGGATGGTCGGGTCTGGATGGTCCCCGGCGACGATGGGATTGAGATAGGTGCCATCCCCAAGGTCAGCGATGCGCTGGCCTTCAGGCCCCTGGCCCCAGCGCGGCGGTGGGCTCGCGCTGGCGCCAGCGACAGCCGGCTGCGCCAACACGGACAGCGGCGCAACCATGGCACCGGCAGCAACGGCTTTGAACAGCTCCCTGCGGGAAGTATCTGGCATGCAATTCACTCTCGGTCAGCGAAAGGCCGTCGCGACATCCTCACGGCCGGAACTGATCGAGTGTAGCCGCAGATGGGCGCGGGCCATCCATCTGGCCCACAGCCGCGTCTTCAGTCACCTGTGTGCGGGCGGTGCATTGCCCAAGGCCTTGTTGAGCGCGATGAACTGGCTGCGCAGCAATGCCTCGCCATCCACCAGGTCACGCCGCGTCTGCAGATAGCCTCTGCGTGCATCCAGCACCGCCAGGAAATCGATCAGACCAGCATCGTGGCGAGCCTGCGCGATCCTGTAAGCGTCCAACGTGGCCTGCTCGCGCACACGCAGCTGCGCGCGTTGCTGTTTGGCAGCGGCGTAGCCGTTCAGGGCATTGTCGATCTCCTGCCAGGCCTGCAGCACGGTCTTCTGGTAGGCCACAGCGGCTTCCTGCTGTTCCAGCTCACGCAGCTGCACCACACTTTTGCGTCGGCCGTGATCGAACAGTGGCAGGTTCAGCACCGGGCCAATCGACCAGGTGTGGCTGCCCCAGTCCGAGAACTCACCGGACAGATACGACTCGTAGCCGAACTTGGCACCAAGCCGGATGCTGGGATACAGATCCGCCTGGGCAACACCGATGCTGGCCGTCGCCTGTTGCAGGCGCGCCTGCGCGGCACGTATATCCGGGCGCCGCTGCGCCACTTCCGACGGCAGTCCCAACGACAGATCCGGCAGCGCGTCGCTGGCGGCAACCACCGGCGCTGCAAGCTGGCTGCGCAATGCGCCGGGGCGCTCGCCGAGCAATAGCGCAAGTTGGTTGCTGCTGCTCGCTTCCTCGGCCAGCAGGCCGGGCAAGCGCGCGCGCACAGCCGCCAGATCGGCCTGCTGACGGTCCAGATCCAGATGGTCCTGCAAGCCGCCGTCCACCCGTGCCTGCAGCAGCGACAGGCGTTCTTCCAATGCGCCAATGTCCTCGTGTGCCAGTTCGATCTGGCGCTGTGCAGCACGTAACTGCACATAGCTGCGTGCCACTTCGCTGCTGACGCTCAGCCTTGCAAGATCCAGCAACGCGGCCTGCTGTGCCACGCTGGCATCGGCCGCCTCGATCGATCGCCGCACCCTGCCCCACAAGTCCAGCTCCCAGGATGCATCGAAGCCTGCCTGGTACAGATTGAATGGCTCGGCCAGCAGCTGTTTCAGTGCGTCACTGTCATTGCTGACGATGTCGAGCATGCGCGTACCCGCGCCGTTCTCGCTTTGGCGCTGGCGATTGACGCCTGCAGATGCGTTCACATCGACACCGCGCTGCGCGGCAACCGTGCGCCGCTGCGCCCGCGCCTGGGCGAAGTGCAAGGCAGCCGTGCGCAGGTCCGGGCTCGCCTGCAAGGCGCGTCGTTGCAGTTCATCCAGGGTCGGGTCGGACAGCTGCGTCCACCACGCCGGCTGCAGCGCCTGCATACCGACGTCGGCATTCAGTGACGCGTCACCTCCCCGCCATTGCGTCCAGTCGGCAGGGGCCACCGTGTCCGGACGCACGAAGTCCGGTCCGACCGCGCAGCCGCCGAGTAGCAGGCCAGCAGCAAGCGGCGACAGCAGCAGCGGCACGTTCAACAGTGAGCGCAATTGGGGAAACATGCATCGCATCCTAGGTAAGCCGATTACGGAACAACCACGCCGCCAACGGCAAGGTGATCGCCGCCACCGCCAGCATGGGGATGAAGTTGAAGCCCACTTCCTGCAGGCCCGCCCCTTCCAGATAGACCCGTCGCACCAGATCGATGCCGAAGCGCAGCGGATTGGCATAGGTCGCCACCTGCAGCACCTTGGGCATGTTGGCCACCGGCGTCATCAGGCCCGACAACAGCATCAACGGCATGATCAACAGGAAGGTGTAAAGCATCGCCTGCTGCATGTTGGCGGCCACCGCCGAGATGGACAGGCCGATCCCTACCGAGGCCACCGTGAACACCGCCAGCGCCAGGTACAACACGCCCACCGAGCCGGCCATCGGGATCTGGAACCAGAAACGGATGATCAGCAGGATGATGGTGGACTGCACCAGCCCCACCAGAATCGACGGCAAGGCCTTGCCAATCAGGATCTGCATCGGCGTCAGCGGCGTGACCAGCAATTGATCGAAGGTGCCCTGTTCGCGTTCGCGCGCCACCGACAAGGCTGCGATCAACAGGGTCTGCAACATGCTCAGCGCGGCGATCAACGCTGGCATCAGCTGCCAGCGCGACTCCAGGTTGGGGTTGTACCAGCTGCGTGTGACCAGCTGCACCGCCTGCCCGCCGGCGGCACCCGCCTGGTTCAACTGCGCTCGACTGGATTGTTCCCGATTGAAATCGGCGACGATGGAGCCGATGTAGCCGGCAGCGGCACCCGCGGTGGTGGAGTTGCGGCCATCCATGATCAACTGCAACGGTGCACTCTGCCCAGCGGCCAGTCGCTGCTCGAAATCAGCTGGAATGCTGATCACCAGCAACACTTCATTGGCGTCGATCACGCCAGCAATCTGCGCCGATGAAGCCAACGTTGCCGTGCGCTCGAACATGCCCGCACCATCCATCCGCGAAAGCAACTCGGTCGACGCCTGTCCACCGCTGAGGTCGAGCACCGCGTACGGCACATGACGCAGATCAAAGGTCGCGCCGTAGCCAAACAACAACGCCTGCATCAGCGCCGGCATGAACAGCATGGCACGACTGGAAGGCTCTTTCAGCAGGGTGATCAGCTCCTTCCTGCACAGGAAGGCAATACGCCTGAAATAGATCGCGATGGCGTCCATGCCTACACCAGCCTCTTGCGCAGCTTGGAGCGGGTACCCGCAAACAACACCAGCGCGTACAGCAACAGGATGGCCGACTTCTGCAGGAACAGCGGCCAGTTATCGCCGGTCAGGAACAGCGACTTGATCAGCCCCATGAAATGCGTGGCCGGCAGCAGCTGGCTGATGACCTGCACCGCGACCGGCATGTTGCGCAGGTCGAATACGAAGCCGGACAGCATCATCGCCGGCATGAAACTGGTCAGCAGTGCCACCTGGCTGGCCTGGAACTGGTTGCGTGTCAGCGCGGAAATGAACAGGCCCAGCAACAACGACACCGTCAGGTAGAGCAGCGAGCTGACGACGATCGCCAGCAACGAGCCGCGCATCGGCACCTCGAACAGAAAGCGCGCAGTCAGCAGGCAGATCGCCAGATTGATCGCACCGATGCCGAGATACGGCAGCAGCTTTGCCAGCACCAGTTCGGTCGGTCGTACCGGCGTCACGAACAGTGCTTCCAAGGTGCCACGCTCCCATTCGCGCGCAACCAGCAGCGAGGTCAGGAAGGCACCGATCAAGGTCATCACCAGAACGATCAAGCCCGGCACCAGGTACCAGGTGCTGGTGCTTGCCTCGTTGAACCACATGCGCTGGACAACACTGACACCGCCACCCGCACTGCTGCCGGCTTGCCTATCAAGCGTGGTTTGCAGCTGCGTCGCCAGCGCGCCGCCCACGTAGCCTTCCAGCGTACGCGCGGTGTTGGCATCCACGCCGTTGAGGATCAGCTGCACCTGCGCATTGCCTTCAGCCCTGCGCCGGCTGAAATCCACCGGCACATGCACGATGCCGCCAACCTTGCCTTGCCGCATCAAGGCCACCGCGGCAGTCATGTCGCCGACCTGCACCGGCGCCAGATACGGCGAACCCTGCAGCCCGGCAACCAGCGACTGCGTGGTCGGCGAGCGCTCATCCAGCACCACCGCTACCGGTGCGTGGTTGACATCGAACGACAAGCCATAGCCAAACAGCAGGATCAAGGCCGCCGGCAACAACAGGCCCACCGCAAGACTGCTGCGTTCACGCAGCATCTGCCGGGTCTCCTTGCGCACCAGCGCCGATAGGCGGGACAGGAACCCGGACATCACGCAGCCCTGCCACCGGCAGCGGCACTGCGCTGCGCGCGGCCCTGCTCGACGATGCCAATGAAGGCGGCATTCATGTCGATGCCGCCAGCGCCGGCCTGCTCGCGCACCTGCTGCGGCGTTCCCAGGGCCAGCAGTTCACCGGCGTCCTGGATGGCGATGCGATCGCAGTATTCCGCTTCCTCCATGAAATGGGTGGTGACGATGATGGTCACGCCCTGCTGCGCCAGCCCGGTGATGGTGCGCCAGAAGGCGCGCCGCGCCAGTGGGTCGATGCCGCTGGTCGGTTCATCCAGGAACAGGATCTCCGGCGCATGCAGCAAGCCCACCGCCATTGCCAGTCGCTGTTTGTAGCCTGCAGGCAAGTCGCCACTGCGGGCATCCGCCTGCAGGTCGAAGCGTTTGATGGCATCGGCAACACGCCCGCGCAGTTGCGTGCCGGCAAGACCATAGGCACCACCGAAGAACTCCAGGTTCTCACGCACACTCAAATTGGCGTACAGCGCGAATTTCTGTGAGACATAGCCGATGCGTGCGCGGGCCTGGGCTCGGGCAGTGCGCAGATTCAGACCAGCCACTTCCAGATGCCCACTGCTGGCCGGCAACAGACCGCAGAGCATGCGGAAGGTAGTGGTCTTGCCGGCACCATTGGGGCCGAGCAGGCCAAAGATCTCGCCGCGGTGCACATCGAAGCTGGTGCTGGCCACGGCGGTGAAATCACCGAAGCGACGCACCAGATCACGCACCACGATGACCGGCGCATCATCCTGCGGGATCCTGCTTGCTGCGACCTCGGCCGCCGGCAATGATGCTGGCGCCTCCTGCGCACGCAGCAGCATCATGAAGGCGTCTTCCAACTCCGCCGGTCGTCGGCTCGGCGGCTCGCCTTGCAGCAATCCGGCGATATCCGACGGCGCCACACCAGGCTGCAGGATGAAACGTACGGAACCGGCACGCGGCACCGCATCCAGCACGTGCCGGGTATCGTCGATCAGCTGCGCCTGCAGGTCGCGCGGCTGCCGCGTCGGCGCGGGCGCTACCGCCCAGGTCAGGCCCTGTGCCTTGTCGGTCAGCGCGGCAGGATTGCCTTGCGCCAACAAACGCCCCTGATGCAGCACGAAGATCTGCTCGCAGCGCTCAGCCTCGTCCATGTAAGCCGTGCTGACCAGCACGCTGAGCTGCTCCTCCTGCACCAGCTGCTGGATGATCTTCCACAGTTCACGCCGCGACAGTGGATCCACGCCGACACTGGGCTCGTCCAACAGCAACAGCTGCGGTGAACGCACCAGGGTGCAGGCCAGGCCCAGCTTCTGCTTCATGCCACCTGACAATTTGCCGGCCGGGCGTTGCCTGAATGCAGCCAGGTCGGTCATCTGCAACAGTCGTTCGAAGCGCGCACGGCGTTCGTCCGCAGGCACACCATGCAGATCCGCGTACAGATCCAGGTTCTCCTGCACGCTGAGGTCTTCATACAGGCCAAAGCGCTGCGGCATGTAGCTGATGCGATCCTGCACCTGCTGCGGCTGCCGTGCCACGTCATGGCCAAGCACCTGCAACTGGCCAGAATCGGCGGGCAGCAAACCGGCAACCATGCGCAGAAAGGTGGTCTTGCCGGCACCATCCGGCCCAACCAGTGCAGTCAGCTCGCCCTTGCGCACGCGCAGGGAAATCCCGGCCAGCGCCTCCAACTGCCCGCCACCGGCGGCCGGAAAACACTTGCGCAGGTCGACCGCGACAACCGTGGCAGTCGCCGCTTCCATCAGCGCGCGGTCTCCTGCAGGCGCACGCTCACCGGCTGACCCATGCGTAGCTGATCCTGCGGATCCTCGACCACCACGCGCACTTCGTAGACAAGGCTGGTGCGCAGCTCTTCGGTCTGCACGGACTTCGGGGTGAACTCGGCCACCGAGGAAATGAAGCCGACCTTGCCTGTCACCGGCTTGTCGGGGTGGCTGTCGCTCGTCACCTGCGCAAGCTGCCCGCTGCGGATACGACCGAGCTCGGTCTCGCTGGCAAACACCCGTACCCACTTCGGCTGCGTCAACGCCAGCGCGAACGCCGCGCGTTGCGGACCGGCCATGTCGCCGACTTCCACCAGCCGCGAGCGCACCACCGCCGCCACCGGCGCCTTCAGCTGGCCTTGCGCGATCTGGTGCTGCAGCAAGGCGAGCTGGGCATCGGCCGCCTGCAATTGCGCCTCGGCTGCCGCAATGTCTTCCTTGCGCGGGCCTTGCTGCACCAGCGCCAACGCCTGTTGCTGCAGTTCGGCAGTCGCTGCCGCCACTTTCGCCACGCTACGCGCGCGGTCCATTTCCTGCGCGCTTACACCACGACCGTCCGTCGCGCTGGCCACGCCCTGCAAGCGCTGCAGGTCCTGCGCTGCACGCGCTGCATCGGCCTGCGCTGCGGCCAGCTGGCTCCTGGCCTGCACGACTTCCTGCGGCCGCGCGCCGTTGTGCAGCCGCGCCACCGTCTGCCGCTGCGTCTCGATCTGTGCCTTGGCTTGATCTGCCTGCAGTTGCAGGGTGCGGGTGTCGAGCGTGGCCAGCACATCGCCGGCCTTGACCTTGTCGCCTTCCTCCACCCGCACTTCCTGCACCCGGCCGCTGCCATCAAAGGCAAGCGACACCTGGCGGATATCCACATTGCCCTGCAACTGCAGGCCATCGCCAGCCGGCTTATCCCGGCTGCTCCACCACAGCAGCAGCACGACCAGCAACGCAACGGCGGCCACCACGACAAGGACGGGCTTCTTCATCAGGACGCTTCCGCAAGCAGGACTGTATCTGCCGAACAGCCTAATTCAAATTAAATTTAATTTAAAGTAGTGCCGGACGGGGCGATGAAGCAGGCTAAACTTGCCACGCAATGAGTACTCAGAAAACCACCCCACGCGGACCACGCACCGACGGCGAGGCCACCCGTGCCCGCCTGCTGGAGGCGGCCGGCCAGCTGTTCTCGCAACAGGGCTTTGCCGAAACCACCAGCAAGGCCGTGGCCCAGCTGGCCGCTGCCGACCTGGCATCCATCAACTACCACTTCGGCAGCCGCAACGGCCTGTACCAGGCGGTGCTGCTGGAAGCCCACCGGCAGCTGCTCGATCTTGATGACCTGCAGCGGATCGCCGGCAGTGCGCTGAACCCCGAGCAGCGCCTGTACGAATTGCTCGCCGGCCTGGTCCAGCGCGCCCAGCAACCCGAGGCCTGGGCACCACGCGTGCTGGCACGCGAACTGCTGGCGCCCTCTTCGCATCTACAGGTGCTGATGGAAGAAGCGGTTCCGCCGAAGATGATGGCGGTGGCGCAGATCCTCAGTGAGATCTCCGGCATTCCCGCCACTGAACCGGCCCTGCTGCGCTGCCTGCTGAGCGTCGCCGCGCCCTGCATGATGTTGATCGTGATCGGCCGAGACGTACCCGGCCCGTTGCAGGCAGTGGCGCAAGGCCCATCGCAGCCGCTACTGGCACATCTGCACCGCTTTGCGATCGCCGGCCTGCAGGCGGTCGGCGAGGACTACCGCAGCAAGCCAGCAGCAAGGAATGTGGGAGCGGTGTAAACCGCGACGCTGGACTTGTTCGGCCGGTAATCCAGCCTCGATCTGGTAGACCATCAGCTTCGCGGCTTACGCCGCTCCTACAAAAGCACGCCGTCGCCCCGCCAAAAACCCGCCGCTAACGCAGTGGCACCGCTCTTGCATCTGCACCGGCATGAGTCCCGAACTTGCCCTCACCGAACTCCGCGGCGGCCTGGTTGCCACCTTGTGGATCGCCGGCCCCTTGCTACTTGTCGTGCTGGTCGTCGGCGTGGTGGTCGGCGTCATCCAGGCCGCTACCCAGATCAACGAGCCGACCATCGCCTTTGTCGCCAAGGCCGCGGCCCTGACCGCGGCGCTGTTTGCGCTGGGCAGCCTGCTGCTGGGTCACCTGGTCGAGTTCACCGTCATGTTGTTCCAGCGCATTCCACACCTGATCGGTTAGCGCGATGGACTCGGTCACCCAGACAGTCATCGACGGCCAGCAGGCCTTTGCCATCATCGGCAATACCCTGTGGATCATGCTGCGCATCGGCGCGATGCTGATGGCCATGCCGATGATCGGCACCCGTGCGGTACCGGCGCGGGTGCGGGCGCTGCTGGCGGTGGCACTGTCCGTGGCACTGTCGCCGGTCCTGCCGCCGGTGCCGATCTTCAACGGCTTTGACTCGATGACCGTGCTCAGCATCCTGCGCGAGGTAGCCGTGGGGGTCAGCATCGGCTTCCTGCTGCGGCTGATCTTCGAAGCCGGCGCCATGGCCGGCGAAATGATCGCGCAGAGCACCGGCCTGGCCTTCGCGCAGATGGCCGACCCGATGCGCGGCGGCAGCTCCGGCGTGATCGGGCAATGGTTCTACCTGATGTTCGGCCTGCTGTTTTTCACCAGCAATGGTCATCTGGCACTGATCTCATTGCTGGTGGACAGCTACAAGGCACTGCCCATCGGCACCGCCCTGCCCGATCCGCATGCGGTCGCCACGCTGGCGCCGACCCTTGCCCTGCAGATCTTCCGGGGTGCGCTGTCACTGGCGCTGCCGTTGGTGGTGGCGATGCTGGCGATCAATCTGGTCTTTGGCGTCCTTTCCCGTGCGGCACCGGCACTCAACCCCATGCAGCTGGGCCTGCCGGTTGCCCTGCTGATTGGCCTGTCACTGCTCACCCTGCTGGCCGGGGAAATGGGGCCGCCGGTACAGCGCCTGTTCGACACCGCCTTTGATACGGCGCGGCAAGTAACAATGTGACGCCCTACACAGCTCACGTTTTTGGATTTCACATTGCCTGAAGGCCCTCTTGCCGGTTCCCCTATACCGGTGGATAGTCCGGGGTACAGCACGGGCCGCAGGGGAATGCGGAACCGCGTACGACATCTCGCTTCCGCGACCGCGGCGCGACAACCTTAGGGAGAGGTTTGATGCTCGTTGGCAGCTACAACCCGTTGTTTGTCGTGCTGTCGATCCTGGTGGCAATCCTCGCCTCGTTCACGGCGCTGGACATGGCCTCACGGGTATCCGCCTCGCAACCACGTCGCGCCGCCGCCCGCTGGCTGCTGGCCGGCGGTGTTGCCATGGGGGCGGGCATCTGGTCGATGCACTTCGTCGGCATGCTGGCGTTCCGCCTGCCCATCCCGCTGGGCTACGACCTGTGGCTGACCGTGGAGTCACTGCTGGTAGCGGTCGCCGCCTCGATCTTCGCCCTGTGGCTGGTGTCGCGCCCCACCCTGCCGCACCTGCGCCTTGCACTGGGCGCATTGTTGATGGGCCTGGGCATCGCCTGGATGCACTACGTCGGCATGTCGGCGCTGAAGATGACCCCGGAGATCGACTACGACCGGGTCTGGTTCGTGCTTTCGATCGTGATCGCGGTGGCTGCTTCATGGAGCGCCTTGTATATCGCCTTCCGCCTGCGCACGGTCGAACATGCGTTGCCACCGCGCCTGATCGCGGCCGCGGTGATGGGCCTGGCCATCGTCGGCATGCACTACACCGGCATGGCGGCGGCACGCTTCCCCGCCAATTCCGTCTGCACCGCGGCCACCACCGGCGGCGTTCCCACCGAATGGCTGGCTGCCTGCGTGGTGCTGCTGACCGTTGGCGTGATGGGCGTGGTACTGACCATTTCCCTGTTCGAGCAGCGCATGCAGGCGCGCTTGCTGCATCTGCGCAATTCGATGCTGGCAGCGTCGCTGGACGATGCCCGCAAGGAACTGTTCCATGCCAGCCAGCACGACTCGCTGACCCGCCTGCCCAACCGCCAGCTCTCGCATGAGCGCATCGAACAACTGTTGCAGGGCAAACAACCGTTCGTGGTGATGTCCATTGACCTGGATGGCTTTCGCCATATCAATGGCGCATTTGGCTCGCAGACCGGCGATGCCGCCCTGGTCGACATCGGCGAACGCCTGCGTCAGCTGCTCCCAGCCGATGACCTGGTCGGCCGCCTTGGTGGCGACCAGTTCGTCATCGCCACCCAACTCAGGCATGCCGAGGAGCTGGACTCGCTGGCCGACCGCATCATGATGGCGGTCAATTCCGTGCGCGTTGGTGGGCGTGAGCTGCGCATCACCGCCAGCCTGGGCATCGTCGAGCACCCGCAGGTCGGCAAAACCGCCGCGCAGCTGATCGCCATGGCCGAGACCGCCATGGCCTATGCCAGGCAATCCGGGCGCAACACGCATGCGGTGTTCGCCGATTGGATGAACGACAACGTCGAGCAGGACCGGCGTCTGCTGGAAGACCTGCGCAAGGCCCTGGGCACGCCGCAGCTGTCACTGCACTACCAGCCGCGCGTGCACGCCAACAGCGGCCGCATCAGCGGTGCCGAAGCGCTTATCCGCTGGCGTCATCCAGAACACGGCTATGTGCCGGCCGAGCGCATCATCCGGCTGACCGAACAGAGCGGCCTGATGGATGTGATCGGCAACTGGGTGCTGGACGAAGCCTGCCGGCAGATGCGTTGCTGGCAGGATGCCGGCAACAGCGAGTGGCGGGTGGCGGTCAACCTGTCGGGGCGCCAGCTGGGCTCGCCGAAGCTGATCGAGGATGTGCGCAACGCGCTGGAACGCAACGATCTTGAGCCCTCGCGCCTGATTCTGGAGATCAGCGAAGGCGCGGTGATGCGCGACACCGACAATGCCATCGCGGTGCTGCGCAGCGTCGCCGCGCTCGGCGTCGGCATCTCCATCGATGATTTCGGCATCGGCGTGTCCAGCCTGCTGCACCTGAAGCGCTTGCCCGCCACCGAAATCAAGATCGACCGCGCCTTCGTGCTGGCGTTGGAAGAAAGCGACGAAGACGTGGTGATCGTCTCGGCGATTGTCGCCCTTGGGCACGCGCTGAACATGGAGATCGTCGCCGAGGGCATCGAGACCCAGGGGCAACGCTCCTATGTGGAACGGCTTGGCTGCGATCACCTGCAGGGCTACCTGCTCGGCCGCCCGGTCAGTGCGGAGAACTTCATGCGCCTGCACGGCGGCGACGCCCAGCATGCGGCCCTGGAAGCACGGCTGGCTTCGTTCAACACCAGCCAGGAGTAGCCCCGTAGTGCCGAGCCATGCTCGGCAGAGGCATTACCCATGAACCCAAACCTGTAGTGCCGAGCCATGCTCGGCATGGGGATTTACCGGTAGAGCCCTTGCCGAGCATGGCCCGGCACTACAGTGGGATTGCTTGTAATGCCCCAGCCGAGCATGGCTCGGCACTACCAAAGCCCATTTTGGAATGATTTTTGCACGGCCATGGAAGAACCCTCCTTCCATGCCATGCAATGTCCGAGAACGAACAGGCCGGGGAAAAAACCGAACTCCCCACCGAAAAACGCCTGCGCGAGGCCCGCGAGCAAGGCAATATCCCGCGCTCGCGCGAGCTGGCGACCGCCGCGGTGTTCGTCGCCGCCGTGCTGGCGCTGTACGCCATGGCCGGCTCAATGGGCAACTCGGCCCGGCAGTGGATGAAGGCTGCGCTGTCGCCTGAGGTCGGGCTGCTCAACACCCCGAACGCCCTGTTCGGCCACGCCGGCTGGATGCTGCTCAAGCTGATGCTGGCCTTCAGTCCACTGATCGTGGTGTGCCTGGCGGCCGGCATGATTGCCCCGGCCTTGATGGGCGGGCTGCAGTTCTCCAACAAAGCGCTGATGCCCGATCTCAAGCGCATGAACCCGCTGACCGGGATCAAGCGCCTGGTCGGCGCCGAAGCATTGGCCGAGCTGGTCAAATCGATGCTGCGCGTGGCCTTCGTCGGCACGGCCGCCGGCCTGTGCATCTGGCAAGGTGCCGACGGCCTGCGCGGGCTGCTGCACCTGCCACTGGAGAGCGCCATTGGCCGCGGCCTGGGCTTCACCCTCAAGCTGCTGCTGGCCACCGCGGGTGCCATGGCCCTGCTCGCCGCCATCGACGCGCCCTACCAGAAGTGGAACTGGCTGCGGAAGCTGAAGATGACCCGCGAGGAGCTGCGCCGTGAGATGAAGGAAAGCGAGGGCAGCCCTGAGGTCAAGGGTCGCATCCGGCAGATGCAGATGCAGCTGTCACAGCGGCGGATGATGGAAGCCGTGCCCACCGCCGACGTGGTGCTGGTCAACCCCACCCACTATGCGGTCGCCCTGAAGTACGAGAGCGGACGCATGAGCGCCCCCACCGTGGTCGCCCGCGGCGTCGACGAACTGGCCCTGCGCATCCGCCAGGTAGCCGACGGCAACAAGGTCGCCGTCGTCTCGTCACCGCCTTTGGCACGCGCCTTGTATCGGGAAAGCCAACTCGGCAAGGAAATCCCCGTGAGACTGTATTCGGCTGTTGCCCTGGTCCTGTCCTACGTCTACCAGCTGCGCCAATGGCGCACGGGCCCGATGCCGCAGATGGCACCCATCGATATTGACGAGTTCGGCAAGGGAGGCACCCGATGAACGCCCAGACCTCGGGTTTCTCCGCACGCCGCGTGCTGGACATGCTGCGCCACGGGCTTGGCGCGCCATTGATCGTGCTGGCCCTGCTGGCAATGGTGGTGGTGCCGCTGGCCGCGCCGGTGCTGGATGCCCTGTTCACCCTGAACATCGCCATCTCCATGCTGGTGCTGCTGGCCGTCGTGTACGTGAAGCGACCGCTGGACTTCACCATCTTCCCGATCGTGCTTTTGGTCACCACCATGCTGCGGTTGGCGCTGAACGTAGCCTCCACCCGCGTCATCCTGCTCAATGGCCAGGACGGCCACGAAGCCGCCGGCAAGGTGATCGCAGCGTTCGGTGAATTCGTCATCGGCGGCAACTACGCCGTCGGCATCGTGGTGTTCGCGATCCTGACCATCATCAACTTCGTGGTCATCACCAAGGGTGCCGGACGCGTGTCGGAAGTGACCGCGCGCTTCATCCTGGACGCCATGCCCGGCAAGCAGATGGCGATCGACGCCGACCTCAACGCCGGTTTGCTGACACGCGAGGAAGCCAAGGTCCGCCGTGAAGAAGTCCGCGAGGAAGCCGACTTCTACGGCGCAATGGACGGCGCCAGCAAATTCATCCGCGGCGACGCCATCGCCGGCATCCTGATCCTTTTCATCAACATGCTCGGCGGCCTGGCCGTGGGTGTACTGCAGCACGGCATGCCGTTCGGCGACGCAGCGGCCACCTATACGCTGCTGTCGATCGGTGACGGCCTGGTGGCGCAGCTGCCGGCATTGCTGGTTTCCAGCGCCGTGGCCATGCTGGTCACCCGCGCCTCGCGCTCGCAGGACATGAGCGAAGCGATGATGGGCCAGGTGTTCGGCCAGTACCGTGCCCTGGCCATCACCGCCGGCATCATCGGCCTGGTCGGCCTGGTACCGGGCATGCCGAACCTGGCCTTCCTCAGCCTGGCCGCCATCCTCGGCTTCATCGCCTGGAAATTGTGGAAACGCGAGACCAGTGCTGCCGCCAAGACCTCCGCCAACGACACCACGGCCAACGAAGGTGGCTTGAACGCCCTCGGCCAGCCGCAACCCGCCCCTACCGCTGAACTGACCTGGGACGAACTGCGCCCGGTCGATCCACTGGGCCTGGAAGTCGGCTACCGGCTGATTCCGCTGGTCGACAAGGCCCAGGGCGGCGAGTTGATGACACGCATCAAGGGCGTGCGCCGCAAGCTCACCCAGGACCTGGGCTTCCTGATTCCGCCGGTCCATATCCGCGACAACCTGGAGCTGCCGGCCACGCATTACCGCCTGCTGATCCACGGCGTGCCGGTCAGCACGGCCGACATCCATCCGGACCGCGAACTGGCGTTGGACCCGGGCAGCGCCATGGGCACGCTGGAAGGCATTGCCGGCAAGGACCCGGCGTTCGGCCTGGACGCCACCTGGATCCAACCGCATCAGCGCGCCCATGCCGAGTCGCTGGGTTACACCGTGGTCGATCCCGCCACCGTGGTCGCCACCCACCTGTCGCACCTGATCCGCGAGCACGCGCCGGAACTGCTCGGCCATGAAGAAGTCCAGCAGCTGCTGGCGACCCTGGCCAAGAGCGCACCCAAGCTGGCCGAAGACCTCTCGCCCAAGGCGCTGCCGCTGTCCACCGTGGCCCGGGTGCTGCAGAACCTGCTGATCGAGCGCATCCCGATCCGCCAGCTGCGCAAGATCGCCGAAGCGCTGGTCGAAGCCGCACCGGTCACCCAGGACCCCGCCGCGCTTACCGCCTCGGTACGCGGTGCGCTGGGCCGCTTCATCGTGCAGGAAATCGCCGGCTCCTCGCCGGAGCTGCCGGTCTTCACCCTCAACCCGCAATTGGAACGCGTCTTGCAGGAGTCAACACAAGGCAATGGCGCCGCACTGGAACCTGGTCTCGCCGAACGCCTCCACCAAAGCCTTGCCGACTGCGTCGGCAAGCAGGAGGCCCGCAACGAGCCGGCTGTAGTGCTGGTACCGGCCCCGGTCCGCGCCGCGCTGGCGCGCCTGGTCCGCCACAGCGTTCCCTCGCTGTCGGTCCTGGCCTACAGCGAAGTGCCGGAAGACAAACGCCTGAAGCTGGTCGGCACGATCAGCTGAGGCAGCCCGAAAACCGACACCGTCAGCAATGCCGGTGACGGAAACCAGACACCTGCTGCACCGCACCCATTCCGCAAGAAGGAGCCCGCCACGCCATGTTCGACATCGCCAACGCCACTCCTTCGCCGCAGCCTCACTCCCGGTACCAAAGCATGAAGATCAAACGTTTCGTCGCCGCTGACATGCGCACCGCCATGAACCTCGTGCGCAAGGAACACGGCCCCGATGCCGTGATCCTGTCCAACCGCCGGATCGAGGAAGGCGTGGAGATCGTGGCTGCCGCGCACTACGACGAGACCGCAGTGAAGCAGGCGCTGGAAGCCAGCCGCCCGGCACCGCCGGCCCCGGCCAAGCCGCGCAGCGCCGCCGAAGCCATCATGGCCGCGATGACCCGCCGCAAGGCTCCGGAACCGGAACCGGTCACCGCCACCACCTCGGCCGTCGCCGCCCTGGCACGTTCGGCGGTTGGCGCCACCGGTCGCTCCATCGACAACAGCATCGAGCTGGCACCGGGCAGCCGCTTCGCCGGCCTGCTCAAGTCGGCCGAGGTTGAACCGGTCGCTCCCCGCACGCCGGCCCCGCAGACCTTGTTTGCCACCCAGCCGGCCAGCGCCGACGAACTGCCGATCGTGCCGGCGTTCCGTCCGGTCGGCAGCGCCGCTGCGGTCGCGCCGCTGGCCGCCGCACCCGCGGTCACCCAGCAGGCCAGCTTTGCCGACGCCATCGCCGCCGTCACCATCGAGCCGCCCGCACCGATGGAACGCGCGCGCTTCGTCATCGATCCGCCGATGCCCGAGCCGGAGCTGCTGCAGCCGACCATTGCCGCAGCCATCCCCGCGATTCCTGTCGCACCGGTGTTCAACCCTGTTCCGGTCGCCGTGGCACCCGTCGCAGTCGCGCCCGCAATCGAGGCAATCGCAGCCCCGGTCGCTGCGGTAGCAGTCATCGCCGCCGTCGCTAGCCCGCAGCCAGCGGAAGCGCCGGTCACCCGCGCTGTTGAAACCACCGAAACTGCGGCCGTTGCGGCCAGCTCCCCGGTGAGCGCAGTGACCAGCGCCCCGGTGATCATCGCCCGCGACGACGAACAGCTCAGCCAGCTGCGCCAGGAAGTGGCCGGCATGCGCCACCTGATCGAGCGCGAGATGAACCGCTTCACCGATGAACGCCTGCGTGGCAGCGCGGTGCGCGCCAATGCGCTGGACCTGATGGACGAATACGGCTTCGACGCAGGTCTGGCCCGCGACGTCGCCACCCAGATCCCGGCCGACATCGATCCCAGCCGCGCCCGCGGCCTGATGCTGGGGCTGATCTCCAAGAAGCTGCCGATCGCCCCGGTCGACCCGATGGAAACCGGCGGCGTGATCGCCCTGGTCGGCCCCACCGGTGCCGGCAAGACCACCACCATCGCCAAGCTGGCCTCGCGTTTCGCCGAAGCCCATGCCGCCCGCGACGTGGCCCTGGTCACCACCGATACCCAGCGCATCGGCGCCCGCGAGCAGCTGTACGGCTTCGGCCGCCAGCTCGGCATCGCCGTGCACGAGGCCAATAGCGGCACCGACCTCAACCAGCTGCTGCAGAAGCTGGCCGACTACAAGCTGGTGCTGATCGATACCGCCGGCCTGGGCCAGCGCGACCGCGCCCTCACCGCCCAGCTGCAGTGGCTGCGCGCCGCCGGCCAGATCCGCACCCTGCTGGTGCTGCCGGCCAATACCGCCTTCCAGGACATGGACGAAGTGGTGCGCCGCTTCAGCGCCGCCAACCCGCAGGGCGTGGTGCTGACCAAGCTGGACGAGACCGGCCGCTTCGGTTCTGCCCTGTCGGTGGCGGTCGATCACCGCCTGCCGATCACCTGGGTGACCGACGGCCAGGACGTCCCGGAAGACCTTTATCGGGCCTCTGCCGCAAATCTTGTACTCCGCCTTGAAGATTTGCGCCGCGCGGCCGATATGCCCTGCAACACGGAGTTGAACAATGCAGTCGCGTGAGTACGCCAAGCTGACCAACACCTTCCCGCTGTCGGCAACCCGGCACGAACCAGCCGGCCCGGTACGCACCATCGCGGTCACTGGCGGCAAGGGCGGTGTAGGTAAAACCAATGTCTCGGCCAACCTGGCCGTGGCACTGGCAGGCATGGGCAAACGTACCCTGCTGCTCGACGCCGACCTGGGCCTGGCCAACATCGACGTGGTGCTGGGCCTGCAGCCCAAGCACACCCTGGCCGACCTGGTCGCCGGACGCGCTACGCTGGAAGAAGTCATCATCGAAGGCCCGAACGGCGTGCTGGTCGTGCCCGCCGCCTCGGGCCGCCGGCACATGGCCGAGCTGCAGCCGGCCGAACACGTCGGCCTGGTCAATGTGTTCTCCGAGCTGGAGCGCGAGCTCGATGTGATGATCATCGACACCGCCGCCGGCATCACCGACAGCGTGCTGACCTTCTGCCAGGCCGCCCAGGACACCGTGGTGGTGGTCTGCGACGAACCGGCCTCGATCACCGATGCCTACGCATTGATCAAGGTACTCTCGCGCGAGCGCGGCGTGGACCGCATCCAGGTCGTCGCCAACATGGTGCGCGACCCGAACGAAGGCCGCGCCCTGTACGAAAAGCTGGTGCGGGTCTGCGAGAAGTTCCTGATCGATGTCTCCCTGAACTACCTGGGCTGCGTACCGCAGGACGACTGGCTGCGCCTGTCGGTGCAGCGCCAGCAGCCGGTGGTCAAGCTCTATCCTTCCGCGCCAGCCTCGCTGGCCATCAACGAAATCGCCCGTCGCACCGCGCGCTGGCAAGCCCCAACCGCCCCGCGCGGCGGCGTTGAGTTCTTCCTGGAACGCATCATCCAGCAGAAGGTGAAGGCATGAACAATGCAGCCGCCCAATACCGTGAGGTCCAGCGCAACGCGGCCAATGACTGCATTGCCCGCCACGCCGACCTGGTACGCCGCATCGCCCACCACCTGGCCGCGCGCCTGCCCGCCAGCGTCGAGGTCGATGACCTGATCCAGGCCGGCATGATGGGCCTGATCGAGGCCTCGCGCAGCTATGACGCCGAACAGGGCGCTTCGTTTGAAACCTACGCTTCGATCCGCATCCGCGGCTCGATGATCGACGAGATCCGCCGTGGCGACTGGGTGCCGCGCTCGGTGCACCGCCGCGCCCGCGATGCCGCTGCCACCATCCGCCGCCTTGAGCAGAGCAGCGGCCGTGCGGCCAGCGCCAGTGAAGTGGCCGAAGCGATGGAGCTGCCGTTGCCCGAATACATGCGACTGGTTGAAGACGCCTCGCGTGGCCAGGTCTTGAGCCTGGAGTCGCGGATCGAAGACCAGGGCGAGCTGGACACCCCCAGCACCGGCGGCCCCAACCCGCAGCAGGTATTGGAGCGCAGCCAGTTCGGCGCCGAGCTCGGCAAGGCCATCGGCCAGTTGCCCGAGCGCGAGCAGCTGGTGCTGTCGCTGTACTACGAGCAGGAATTGAACCTGAAGGAAATCGGCGCGGTATTGGGCGTGAGCGAATCCCGCGTCTGTCAGATCCACGGCCAGGCCACGCTGCGCCTGCGTAGCCGACTGAAGATTTTCGAGGCGGCCGACGCCGGGCTCGAAGAACCATGAAGAGGAAAGTCTTTTGAACAAGAACATGCGCATCCTGATCGTTGACGACTTCTCGACGATGCGCCGCATCGTCAAGAACCTGCTCGGCGATCTGGGCTTCACCAATACCGCCGAAGCCGAGGACGGGCATGCCGCGCTGTCGATGCTGCAGACGCAGTCGTTCGATTTCGTCGTCACCGACTGGAACATGCCGGTGATGACCGGCATCGAGCTGCTCAAGGCGATCCGCAACGATGCCAAGCTCAAGACCTTGCCGGTACTGATGGTTACCGCCGAGGCCAAGCGCGAGCAGATCATCGAGGCCGCACAGAGCGGCGTGAACGGCTACATCATCAAGCCGTTCACCGCGCAGACCCTGGAAGAGAAGCTCGGCAAGATCTTCGAACGCCTGGCAGCGAGCGCCTGATGAACCAGCCCGGGGAAGCATTGAGCGACAAATCGGCCCTGGTGCAGCGCCTGCAGGACGCACTGGCAGCATTGGAAAGTGGCGATGAGGCTGGCTGGCGTCGGGAAATCGACGCGCTCGCCGCCCTGCGCACGCAGCCGATGATGTCCGGCCTGGGCAGGCTTGCACGCGAACTGGGCCAGGCGCTGGGGGAACTGCCCAGCGTGCCCAGCGAAGCCGGTGAGCTGGACGACGCCTGCGCGCGCCTGGACCACGTGGTGCAGATGACCGAGCAGGCCACCCATCGCACGCTCGATCTGGCCGAAGAATGCCGCGCGCTGACCGAGCGCCTGCGTGCGGACGGGCTGAATGCCGAACAGGGCGAGATCCTCGAACGCATCCGCCACAACCTCACCGAAGTAGCGCTGACCCAGAGCTACCAGGACCTGACCGGGCAGATCATCCGCCGCGTGGTCGGCATCGTCCGTCGCGTGCATGAAGGTTTTGGCGCGCTCGGCCTGCCGCCGCCGGAAGAAGAAGCGCGCAACCAGGGCCTGGCTGGCCCGGCCGTCAATGGCCTGGACCGTCATGCCGTGTCGCAGGTGGACGCAGACGACCTGCTCTCGGACCTGGGGCTGTAAGCCATGAGTGCTTTTGCCGACGACATCGCCGCTGACTTCATCATCGAAGCGCAGGAGATCCTGGATCGCCTCGGCGAGCAGCTGGTGACGCTGGAACAGGCACCGCACGACAGCGACCAGCTCAACGCCGTGTTCCGTGGCTTCCACACACTGAAAGGTGGCGCCGGTTTTCTGGCGATCCATCCGATGGTGGAGCTGTGCCACGCCGCCGAAGAAACCCTGGGCATGGCACGGGCAGGCAAAGCCGAACTGCTGGCGCATCACTTCGACGCCGCCCAGCAATCGCTGGATTGGCTGCAGGCCATGCTCGACGCAGTGTCATCAGGCACCGAACCGGAGCATGCACCTGCTGCGCTTATCGCACAGTTCGATGTTGGCGCCGCCCCCGTGGTCGCAGTCGTGCAAGCGGTCGCTGCGCCTGCGGGTGACAGCGACCTGATCAGCGAAGACGAGTTCGAAGCCCTGCTCAACGAACTGCACGGCAGCGGTACGCCCGGTGCCCAGCCGATCGCTGCGGCAAAGTCCGGCGACGACCTGATCGACGAAGACGAATTCGAAGCCCTGCTGGACAAGCTGCACGGCGGTGCCGCACCGGGCGCCGTTCCCGTCCAGCCCGTTCCCACCGCGCCAGCCAAACCCAGGCCGGCCGCACCGCCGACCGCAGCACCCCGCGCTGCCGCCGGCGCCGCCAAACCGGCAGCGGCAAAAGCCGCCGAACCCGAGCACACCGTGCGCGTGGACACCAAGCGGCTGGACGCCATCGTCAACCTGATCGGCGAACTGGTGCTGGCCCGCAACCGGCTCAAGACCTTGCGCATGCGCCTCAAGGACGAAGAGCTCGACCGTGCAGTCTCAACCCTGGACATCGCCACCGCACGCCTGCAGTCGGCGGTGATGCGCACCCGCATGCAACCGGTCGGCAAGGTGTTCTCGCGCTTCCCCAAGGTTGCCCGTGACGTCGCCCGCTCACTGCAGAAGGAAGTCGATCTGGAGCTGATCGGCGCCGATACCGAACTGGACCGCAACCTGGTCGAGGCGCTGGCCGATCCCTTGGTGCATCTGGTCCGCAACGCCATCGATCATGGCGTCGAATCGCCCGAACTGCGCGAAGCCCAAGGCAAGCCGCGCATGGGCCGGGTGCGCCTGTCCGCACAGCAGGAAGGCGACTACGTCAGCATCGAAGTGCAGGACGATGGCGCCGGCATCGACCCGGAGCGTCTGCGCGCCAAGGCCCGCGACAAGGGCCTGCTCGACCCGGAAGCCGCCGCCCGCCTGAGCAGCGAAGAGTGCCTGCACCTGGTATTCCTGCCCGGTTTCTCGACCAAGCAGGAAGTCACCGACATCTCCGGCCGTGGCGTCGGCATGGACGTGGTGCAGTCACGCATCCGCGAACTCAGTGGCCAGATCCAGATCCAGTCCGAGCTGGGCCGTGGCAGCCGCTTCCTGATCCGCGTACCGCTGACCCTGGCGATCCTGCCGACCCTGCTGGTGCAGGCTGGCGAGGACGTCTACGCCCTGCCCCTGGCCCGCGTAATGGAAGTGCTGCACGCACCGGCCACCTCGCTGGGTTGGTTCGATGGTCGCGCGGTGCTGGACCGCAAGTCCCACACCCTGGCCCTGCTGGACCTGCGCCAATGGCTGGGCATCACCCCTGCACCGTCGACGCTGCTGACCATCGTCGTGCTGCAGATGGGCGAAGCCCGCTTCGGGCTGGTGGTGGACCAGGTTCGCGGCCGCGAGGAAGTGGTGATCAAGCCGCTGCCACGTGCACTGCGCGGCCTCAACGGTTATGCCGGCGCCACCTTGATTGGTGATGGCCGCATGGCGCTCATTCTGGATGTAGATGGGTTGCGTGGAGTGCAGGGGTAAGCAATGCAGCAACACCCTCGGCAAAGCCCGCAATCACGCAACCCGACAGCCCCAGCGATGCTGACTGTCCCCTCTCCCGCAAGCGGGAGAGGGCGGCCCCGCGAAGACGGGGCGGGTGAGGGGCGCTTCTAGCTTTTAAAGCCAAGAGCGCCCTCACCCCAACCCCTCTCCCGCGCGCGGGAGAGGGGCTCAAGCAAAGCCCTGATTCAAGACCGCTACAACGAGGCCGATATACGCACCATGGACCGACTCAGCATCATTGGACTCTTCCTCGCCCTCGCCTCCCTGGTGGGTGGCAGCATCCTCAAGGGCGCCGGCCTGTCCTCGCTGTGGTCACCTGCTGCGTTCGTGATCGTCATCGTCGGCACCCTGGCAGCAATCCTGCTGCACACCTCGCCGGCCGTGTTCAAGCACGCCTTCAAGATCGTGCGCTGGGTGATCCGCCCGCCAGCCAGCGACCGTCGGGCACTGGTGCAGCAGATCGTCGACTGGAGCAACATCGCCCGCCGCCAGGGCCTGCTCGGCCTGGAGCCGCAGGTCGAGCTGCAGGACGATCCGTTCATCCGCAAGGGCCTGCAGCTGGTGGTCGATGGCGTCGAGCCGGACACCATCCGCCACATGCTGGAAATCGAACTTGGCAGCCAGGAGCAACAGGATCTGGCAGCCACCAAGGTATTCGAAGGCATGGGCATCTATGCCCCCACCCTGGGCATCATCGGCGCGGTGCTCGGCCTGATCGCGGTGATGAAGAACCTTGCCGACCCTAGCAAGCTCGGCCACGGCATTGCTGCCGCGTTCACTGCCACCATCTATGGCATCGCTTCGGCCAACCTGCTGTTCCTGCCGGTGTCTGCCAAGCTCAAGGGCGTGATCGCCAGCAGCTGCCGCGAGCGTGAAATGATCATCGAAGGCCTGATCGCCATTGCCCAGGGCGAGAACCCGCGCAATATCGAGAACAGCCTGGCCGGCTTCGTGAACTGACCCATGGCCCGCCGCAAGCACCACGAAGAGCACGCCAACCACGAAGCATGGGCCATCCCCTATGCCGACCTGATGACGCTGCTGCTCGCTTTTTTCGTGGTGATGTACGCCATCTCGTCCTTGAACGAAGGCAAGTACCGGGTCATGGCCGATGCCCTGACCACCGCCTTTGGCGGCGCCCCGCGCACCATCAGCCAGGTGCAGGTGGGCAACAAGCAATTGCAGGGCGGCGGCTTTGATTCGCCTTCGGTGATCAGTGCGCCGAGCATGACCGGCGGCGCGCTGGCAGATCCCACCCAGTTGCCATCGATGGCATCGCATATGCGCATGCCTGTGTCGGCACACAATCAGGAACAGCTGCAGCGCGCCGAGCGCCAGCTCAACCAGATCGCCGACCGCCTCAGCCAGTCGCTGGCGCCGCTGGTCAAGCAGGGCGTCATCACCGTGCGTCGCACCGAGCTGTGGATCGAGGTCGAGATCAACAGCGACATCCTCTTCACCACTGGTTCGGCAGCCCTGGACGCCAGCGCTCGCGACACGCTCGGCACCCTGGCCGATGTGCTGCTGGATGCGCCCAACGGCGTGCGCGTCGAAGGCCACACCGACAACCTGCCGATCGCCACCGCGCAGTTCCCATCCAACTGGGAACTGTCGGCCGCACGTGCCGCCAGCGTGGTGCACCTGTTCGCCGACCATGGCGTGCAGCCGCAACGACTGGCGATGGTCGGTTACGGCCAGTTCCGTCCACGCGAGAGCAACGATGCGCCCGAAGGGCGCAACCGCAACCGGCGGGTGATGGTGATCATCCTCGCCGATTCGGCAGCGGCGGCCGATCTGCCGGCTGCCGGTAACACCACAGCCAGTACCAGCGACGAGGACGACAACGGCGGCACCTCTGCCGCAGGCGCCATTCGCAGCGCGGTACCGGCGGTCATCGAAGGAGTCCAATGATGCGCATCTGGGCCATAGCCAACCAAAAAGGCGGCGTCGGCAAAACCACCACCACTTTGTCGCTGGGCCGCGGCCTGGCCGCTCGCGGGCACAAGGTGCTGCTGATCGACCTGGACCCCCACTCCTCGCTGACCCGCGCCTTCGGCGTACCGGTTGAGCCGGTGCCACAGGGCGTGCAGGAACTGTTCGCCACGCCACCACATGAGATTGCTGCGCTCGCCCGCCACAGTGATATTCCCGGGTTGGACTATCTGTGCGCGCAGGCCTCGCTGGCCACGCTGGAACGTCGCAGCGCCAACCAGCCTGGTCTGGGCCTTGCCCTGCAGCAGGCGCTCGCTCGGCACGGCGAGCAGCACGATTACATCCTGCTGGATTGCGCACCGACGCTGGGGTTGCTGATGATCAATGCCCTGGCCGCCGCTGACCGCCTGATCATCCCGACCCAGGCCGAGCCGCTGGCCCTGCACGGCCTGGACGGCATGGTCCGCACTGGTGAGATGGTCGAGCGCTCGCGCAAGCGCTCCCTGCCGATCTCGGTGCTGCCGACGCTGTTCGACCGCCGCACCCGCGCCGGCAATGAAACCCTGAAGCTGATGCAGGATCGTCACGGCGAGCGTGTCTGGGAAGACGCCATTCCGGTCGACACCCGCATCTGCAATCCCGCCGCCCTGACCGTGCCTGTGCTCGGCGACGATTACCCAGGGCGCGGCATGGCCGCTTACCGGCACGCCCTTGAGTGGCTGCTGCTCAACGAGGCCGCGCAGTTGGAGCGCGCCGCATGAGCAGCGACGTACTCGACGACTATCTGGGCGAACTGCTGCTGGAGGCAGTGCCCCCAGCGGTAGCCCCCGCACCCGCAACGCCTGCCAAAGCGGCGGCGATCGAAGTGCCGGGCGACAGCGCTGAACTTGAAGCAGTGTTCGAAGCCGCACTGGCCGAAGCGCAAGCCAAGCCTTCAGCCGCCCCGGCACCTGCTCCGGCAAGCATTGCGTCCGGCGATACCGCAGCTTTGCAGGCCGCGTTCGACGACGCAATGGCGGCCACCAGCGCCGCCAATGCCGGTCGTCCTCCTACCTGGGATGACCTGCCGGATGAAGTGATCTACGAAACCGGCCCGGCCGAAAGCCGCAAGCTCGCCCATAGCGACAGCGCCAGCTTGCAGGCTGCGTTTGAGACCGCCGCAGGTTTGCCGGCAAGCCCGGTCCCGGCGCCGCGCAGCACTCCGAACGTCCGCGCCCTGGCAGAGCCTTCGTCGGATGCACGCCCCAGCACCTGGCAGGAACTGCAAGCGCAGGCACAGCGGCCAGCGAGCAGTCCACAGCAACGCCGCGCCGCCGAGCGCAGCTCGCGCTGGCTGCGCCTGCGCTGTGGCCAACAAACGTATGCACTGGAGCTGCTGAAGGTGCAGGAAGTCGTCCTCCCGGTACCGCTGCTGGCACTGCGCGGCACCGGTCCGGCCATGCTCGGGATCATGAACCTGCGCGGCCAGGTCGTCCCGGTGATGGACCTGTGCCGTCATCTCGACGTGCAGAGTGCCCCGGAAGACGCGCAGACCCGCATCGTCGTACTGGAAGAAAACGGCGAGACCCTGGGCCTGCGCGTATCAGCAGTGGAAGACGTCGCCAACCTCAACGACTCGCAGATCGAGCCACCGGACACCGCGCGCATCTGCCAGATCTCCAACGAACTGTTCCGCGGCATCGCCCGCGTCGGCCAGCAACCGATGATCCTGCTGGACGCCGCCCGCCTGCTGCGCTGATTGCCTCCTCTGTTTTGCGCGTCAAAGGGGAACGAAGCAACGGTGGTGCCGAGCCATGCTCGGCAGAGGCTTTACCGGTAAGGCTCCAGCCGAGCATGGCTCGGCTCTACCTAATCAAAAGCTACCCCTCCCCAACCCTCCCCTCCGCCTTCGACGCAAGGGAGTGAGCAGAGCTCACCCCTCCCCAGCCCTCCCCTTCGCTGCGCGAAAGGGAGGGGGCAAAACTACAAAACCGTGCGCCCGTTAACACTATCTGCTGCAGCGCATCGCAGCCCTAAAGTTCGCCAGCGCATCGCCGCTATCTCTCCCAGTAACGTTCGTTCGGAGCAACGATGAGCACTGTGGCCCTCGCCCAGGATCTCGGCATCGAGTCCACCAGCGACTTGAAGCAACAACTGGCAACCCACCTGCCGCAAGCAGGCGAATTGCGCGTGGATGCCGGCCAGGTCGGCCGCGTGCACACCGCCGCGATGCAGGTGCTGTGCGCTTTCGTGCTGGCACGCCAACACGCCGGTCACGCCACTGTCTTTGACAACGCTACCGATACCTTCCGTGACGCCGCGCGCCTGCTCGGTGTCCTCCGGACCCTCGGTCTGGAAGCAACCCCTGACACAACGAAATCTGTGGAGAACGCTGCATGAGCGCACGAATCTTGGTGGTGGACGACTCGGCGTCGATGCGCCAGATGGTCTCTTTCGCCCTCACCTCGGCCGGCTTTTCGGTTGAAGAAGCCGAGGACGGCGCGGTCGCCCTGGGGCGTGCCAAGGGCCAGCGTTTCAACGCCGTGGTCACCGACGTCAACATGCCGAACATGGATGGCATCTCGCTGATCCGTGAACTGCGCCAGCTGCCGGACTACAAGTTCACGCCGATGCTGATGCTGACCACCGAGTCGGCCGCCGACAAGAAATCCGAAGGCAAGGCCGCCGGTGCCACCGGTTGGCTGGTCAAGCCGTTCAATCCAGAACAGCTGGTTGCCACCGTACAGAAAGTCCTGGGCTGATCAGCCCACCTGCCCCACCGATCGGATACCGCGCCAATGAGCATGGACCTGCAGCGTTTCCACGCCACCTTCTTCGAAGAAAGCCGCGAAGGGCTGGATGCAATGGAGGCCGGCCTGTTGGCACTGGAAGACGGCCAGCACGACCCTGAAGTCATCAATTCGGTGTTCCGCGCCGCCCACTCCATCAAGGGCGGCGCCGGCACCTTTGGCTTCGACGCCATTGCCGCACTCACCCACGTGCTGGAAACGCTGCTCGATGAGCTGCGCGCGGGCAAGCGCGCACTCGAAAGCAACGCGGTCGACGCGATGCTGGGTTCAGTGGATGTCCTGCGCGCATTGCTTCGCGAAGTCGAACACGGCCAGCCCGCCGACCCGGCAGCGGTCAAGGCGATAACCGACCGCTTGCAGGCAGTGCTGTCGGGCGCGGCACCGGTTGCCGTGGCGGCAGTCAAACAGGAAGAAACCCCGGACGCCTGGCAGATTGGCTTTGCCCCGGCACCGTCGCTGTTCATGAGCGGCAACGACCCGCTGCGCATCATCCGCGAGCTGGAAACCCTGGGTTCCCTGCACGTCGAGCCGCGCATGGCGCGCCTGCCCAGCTTCGACCAGCTCGATCCGCTGGAAGCCTACCTGGCCTGGGATCTGGGCTTGGTTGGCAAAGTGCCGCGCAGCCGCATCGAAGACACCTTTGCCTGGGTGGTCGATGATTGCGAGCTGGATATCCGTCCGGCCGCTCCCCCCAGCCTTGCAGTGGAAGCGCCGGCCGCGGCCGTTGCCAACATCGCCGAGGCCGCCGTCAAGGCACCCGCCAGCGGCCAGCAGCACGAAGCTGAAAGTTCGATCCGGGTCAGCGTCGACAAGGTCGATGCGCTGATCAACCTGGTTGGCGAACTGGTCATCACCCAGGCCATGCTCAAGCAGGTTTCCGGTGGGCTGGATCCGGCCCACGCCGAACAACTGCTGGCTGGCCTGGATCTGCTGGAGCGCAATACCCGCGACCTGCAGGAAGCCGTCATCGGCGTGCGTATGCTGCCGGTGGATGCCGTGTTCCGCCGCTTCCCGCGCCTGGTCCGCGACCTCTCCAGCCGCCTCGGCAAGCAGGTGCGCCTGCGCACCATCGGCGAAGGTACCGAGCTGGACAAGGGCTTGATCGAAAAGATCGCCGATCCCCTGGTGCATCTGGTCCGCAACTCCATCGACCACGGCCTGGAAATGCCGGACGTGCGTCGCGAGTCCGGCAAGGACGAGACCGGCACGATTACCCTGGCCGCATCGCATCAGGGTGGCCACATCGTCATTGAAGTCAGCGACGACGGCCGCGGCCTGAACCGCGACAAGATCCTGGCCAAGGCACTGGAACGCGGCTTGAGCGTGCCGGACAACCCCACCGACGCCCAGGTCTGGGACCTGATCTTCCAGCCCGGCTTTTCCACCGCCGATGCGGTCACCGACCTGTCCGGTCGTGGCGTCGGCATGGATGTGGTCCGTCGCAACATCCAGGCGCTGGGTGGCGAAGTGCAGCTGGAGAGCCGCACCGGTGCAGGTACCCGCGTACTGATCCGCCTGCCGCTGACGCTGGCCATCCTCGATGGCATGACTGTCTCGGTTGCCGGCGAAACCCTGATCCTGCCGCTGGCCTACGTGCTGGAGGCACTGCAACCGCAGCCCGACGACATCCGCACCATGGCCGGCGAAGGCCGGGTACTGCGCGTTCGCGGCGAGTACCTGCCGATCCTGTCGCTGGGCGAGTACTACGGCTACCCCGACAACCCGCAGGCCGAACCGCTGGTCGTGGTGGTCGAAGGCGATGGCCAGAAGATCGCACTGGAAGTGGATGAGTTGATCGGCCAGCAGCAGGTCGTGGTCAAGAACATCGAGAACAACTACCGACGCATCAGCGGCGTCTCCGGCGCCACCATCCTCGGCGATGGCCGGGTTGCGCTGATCGTGGACATTGGTGGTTTGGTACGTTCACTGCGTACCCAGCAAGCCGCCTGATCGCGCCGTAACACGCAACCGACGCCGCTCGCCCAATACCTGGGTGGGCGGCGTTTTGCTGCGCGTGCGTTGCTGCCGGATGCAGCGATTGGTGGCGTACCTTCGCCCGTTACAGCAGGCTGAATCGCTGCTGCAACACGTCTTCAAGAAGCTCGAAAAGTTGCCGATACCGCATCGCAATGCAATCAGGTGGTCAACCAACCTGGGTCGCCGTCGCGGCCAGCAGCACGCACGACATTTCACAGGAACGCCGGACCTGTGGATAGCCCCCCATGCCCGCCTACGGAGATGTCTGCAATGAAGTGGTTCCAGAACCTGTCGATCACGCGAAAGCTGGTGCTTGCGTTCTGCAGCACCAGCCTGCTCACCTTGCTGCTTGCGCTGTTTGCGCTGTGGCGGATGAACGTGGCCGACGTCCAGATACAGCAGGTCAACAACAACTGGATGCCTGCAGTCCAGCAGCTTGGTGAAATGCGCGCCCAGCTTGGCGAATACCGCACCTTCGAGCAGGCCCAGCTCAACTACCAGGGCAACCCGGAACAATTGGCCGACTACGACAAGCGCATGGCCGACAGCCGCAAGCTGATCGAAGCGGCAGAGAAGGCCTACGACGACATCGAAGCCGACTACAGCGCCACCGAGCTGGCGATGTACGACAAGATGAAAGAGCTGCGTGCCGGCTATTTCGAAGCACACGACCGCATCGCCGCCGCGATCGCCGTCGATGACTTCGTCACCGCCAACGCCATCTCCAGCGGTGACTCGCGCAAGCTGCGCCGCGCCCTGTTCGACCAGCTCAAGCAGATGTCGCAGTACAACCAGGAACAGCTGACCAAGCAGACTGCCGAGTCTCGCAGCGCACACCAGCGCTCGTTGATCGCCATCGTGATCGGTCTGGGTCTTGCACTGCTGCTGGCCGCCGCACTGGGCTGGGCCATCATCCGCGCCATCATGCTGCCACTGGCTGATGCCGTGCGCGTGGCCGACGATGTCGCCGCCGGCAAGCTCGATCGCCGCATCGACGCCTCGCGTCGCGACGAAGTCGGCATGTTGCTGCAGTCCATGCAGCGCATGCAGGCGCAGCTGCAGTCGGTGATCGGCGCGCAGCGTGAGATGGCGCGCCAGCACGAGACCGGCATGATCAGTTACCGCATGGACGAGACCGCCTTCCCCGGTGACTACGGCGTGATGGTCAAGGAAAGCAACGCGCTGGTCGCTTCGCACATCCAGATGCTGCTGTCCGCATTGGAGATCATCAAACGCTATGCCAATGGCGATCTGTCCGTCGATATCGAACGCCTGCCCGGCGAGAAAGCCGTCATCACCGAGACCGTGGATGCGGTCAAGGCCAGCCTGTCGGCGATCAACAGC